>NZ_LWGA01001433.1:0-903 GCF_001635235.1 Oleiphilus sp. HI0117
ATTGCTAAATTGATCGCCAAGAAAGGTGATCGAATGACAGCCGGTCAACGTGTGCTCAATTTGGCGATGAATGATAGGCAGGCTCGCTTGGCAAGGGCTAAAGCGGATCTTAAGGTTGCAAGGGCCGAGTTGAAATCAAGCTTAAGTCTGAAGGAAAAGAATCTCTTATCCGAAAATCAGCTGCAACAAAATCAGGCGAATGTAATGGCGGCTGAAGCCGCGGTTAAAGAGGTTGAGCTGGAAATCGAACACACCCATATACTTAGCCCTTTTGCGGGTGTTTTAAATGACTTACACGTTGAGCAGGGTGACTACGTTGCTCCAGGCACTGTGTTGGCAACAATTGTCGACGATCAGGCGCTTATCATTAGTGCTGATGTTCCTCAGCAGCACGTTGCCAAATTAGCTTTGGGGCAAGTGGTTGAGGCAAAGTTACTCAATGGTACTGAGCTAAAGGGCAAGATCACTTATATATCGAGCATTGCTGATTTGGCGACACGCGCTTTCAGAATAGAGGCCTTGGCGCAGAATTCGTCTCAAGTAAAACGCTTTGGCCAAAGCGCTCGCGTTAGTATTTTGCTTGGCCAGCAAAAAGCCCACAAACTTTCTCCTTCATTATTAAGCCTTGATAGTCAGGGTGAACTGCAAATTAAAGGACTCGATGTTGAGGGGCGGGTAAAAGCATATCCGGTTGAACTCTTACGCAGCGAGAATGATGGTGTTTGGCTAGGCGGTTTACCCGAGGTGCTTGAGCTTATTACCGTCGGGCAAGGTTTTGTTTCGGTTGGTGAAAAGGTCAGCCCTGTTCGAGTTTCGGCAGAAGATAAGGCGTCAGGAGTAGATTCTTAATGAAAGAGTACTTTGGTACGGCACCAAAAACGCCAATCGACTGGGCGATAGAGC
>NZ_LWGA01001434.1:0-825 GCF_001635235.1 Oleiphilus sp. HI0117
GTGATACTTTCCATAGTGATACCTCTCTGGAAAATCTGGACCGTGTTGTGGCAACTTACCGTAAGTTGAGTAAGTAATTACCTAGACTATTAGGTGAATAATAGGGCTGCATTAATGCGGCCTTTTTTGTGGCTTGAATAAATAGATTGTGCGCAATATACTTGCATAACTAGAGGATAAGACAATGAAGAAAGTTATTTATCTACTGATATTTTTTATACTGGCTGGAGTCATCACAATGCGAGTAATTGAGAACAATACAGCACCTAAATTAGGTGTTCAAAATGGTGAGCTGAAGCCCTTGGGAAGTCGGCCTAATAGCGTATCAACTCAAACCGATAAGCCTGATAAGCAGGTAAAATCGATTGCCTTCGATATAGAAGCAAAGCAGCAGATGCAGAAGGTTCAAAATGTCATAGACGCTATGCCGGGGGCAAAAATTCTTCAGCAAAGTGATCACTATTTGTATGCCGTTTTTACCAGTCCGCTGATGCGTTTCAAAGACGATGTGGAGGTTTATCTGGATGATGAGCAGAAGCTAATTCACTTTCGTTCAGCGAGTAGGGTGGGGTATTCAGACTTAGGTGTTAACCGGAAGCGATATGAGGACTTTGCTAGGCGACTGTCTGTATTGAGTCAATAAGCGAAATTAAAAAAGGCCTGTCAGCGGAAAGCTGATAGGCCTTATTGAACGGCGTATCTATCGTTTAGTTCTTATCCCAGTCAAACTCATTTGCACCGATCGCGCCGCTATTATCCTCGTCCCAGCTTTTTTGGCCTAGGGAGTTATATTCTAAAAAGCCATCGCCCGTTTGGGAATTGGTA
>NZ_LWGA01001435.1:0-870 GCF_001635235.1 Oleiphilus sp. HI0117
GCCGCTCTTACAAAGAACCTATTAGCTTCAAGTGTGGCCATTCTTTTAACGGCTTGTGGTTCTGGTGGCGGCAGTGAAGAGTCAAATTCCACTCCGGATGATGGTAATACCAATACCGTGACTACAACGATTAGCGGTACCGCTATAAAAGGGGTCGTTTCAGAAGGCTTGGTAAACTTATACTCAGTAGAAGAGCAGGGTGGCAAGACTATTCGTTCTGTTAATCCAATGGTGAGTCCAGTCAGAACAGACTCTAATGGTCGCTACACCTTTAATCTTGAGCAGGAAATTTCACAAGGCTCAGTTGTTGTCGAAGTGACAGCTGATAGTCGAACCAGAATGAAGTGCGATACAACGGAAGGTTGTATTGATAATGATGGGCAAGGCGTTTCTTTTGGTGAAAGCTTTAACCCAGGGTCTGGCTTTAGTTTGCGCTCGGTTGCTTCAGGTATTGTGGCAGGGCGGGAGTATAATGTTCATCTTAGCCCATTAACGCATATGGCGGCAGTTCATGCGGAGGCTAAATCTATTGGTTTGACAGCTGATAGTATTCAGGAATCTATCGCTCACATTGAAGACTTGCTAGATCTAGATGCTGGTGCGATGCGTTTGGCGCCAGCAGATTTAACTGCTATTGAGTCGTATAGTTCAATTACAAAAGCAGAACTGGAAATGGGTGTTTTGTCAGCCTCTTTCTTGTCAATGGTTGAGCTGGGTCGTTGGGATACGATTGAAGAAGTAATCGAACATGTAGAGGAAGTGATTGCCAGTGATGGCGTTCTAGGGGCTCAAAGTACTGAGGGCGATGAACAGATTACTCTGGATGAGGTTTTTCTAGAGGCAAGCGAAATTGCATTAGATCTAGAGCAA
>NZ_LWGA01001436.1:0-614 GCF_001635235.1 Oleiphilus sp. HI0117
AACGATAAACGTATAAAAGAAGTCATTGCTAAGGCGGTTGATTGCAAGTCGGATGAATTTACCGGGCTTTGTGAGAGCTTGGTTGATATTGCACTCGAAAACGGCTCCGATGATAACTTGAGTTGCCAGATTGTCAGAGTCGATGCTTTGCCTTGTCCAAATGCCGAAGATGCCTACGTAAAGCTTTCGGACTTACCCTTCCCACCAGAGCTTTCCCCTGGAATGTCTATTGACGGCTACCATGTGATAAAAGAGCTACATGCCAGTAATCGATCACAAGTATATTTGGTAAAAGATCATAACACTGACAAGTTACATGCTATGAAAACGCCTTCAGTGAATTATGATGATGATTTGGCGTACAAAGAGCGATTTGTATTGGAACCCTGGGTAGCTGACCGTATTAACAGTAAGTACGTAGTAAATATTCATGAAAGTGAAAGAGGGCAAAAGTTCCTTTATTACGTTTGTGATTATGTTGAGGGCCAAACGCTAGCTGAGTGGATGAAAGCAAATCCAAAGCCCGGTATCGAAAGAGTTATGTCGATAATTCATCAGGTAGTGAAGGGTGTTCGTGCAATGCATCGTAAAGAGACTTTGCATCAGGATATCAA
>NZ_LWGA01001437.1:0-626 GCF_001635235.1 Oleiphilus sp. HI0117
ATTTCAGATAAACATCATAACGCAAAATACAGGGTTTACAAACCAAGCGCTTGCTTGGTAAAGTTGACTTGGTGATAGCGTTCCAAATGATTAGAACAACAGACGTTTAATTAGTGAAACAGGTAAACATCATGGCAAGAAGCAGCATACGCATTGGCTGCGCCTCAGCATTTTGGGGCGATACAGAAACCGCAGCAGCTCAGCTAGTTGAGAAAGGTAATATTGATTACCTTGTCTTTGATTATTTAGCCGAGATCACTATGTCTATTATGGCCGGACAAAAAATGAAAGACCCCAATGCCGGCTACGCCTCGGACTTTGTCGAAACCGCTATGGGTCCCTTACTTAAAACAATAAAAACCAAGGGCATCAAAATCATCAGCAACGCTGGCGGCGTTAACCCGCAAGCCTGTGTCGCTGCACTTGAAAAGGTAGCTGAATCCACGGGCCTTGAGTTGAAAATTGCCATGGTCGATGGCGACAACGTACTACCGAAAAAGTCTCACTATGCCAAGCAAGGCGTTAAAGAAATGTTTACCGGTGCAGATATGCCACCAATGTTTGTTAGCATGAATGCCTATTTAGGAGCGCCCGGTATAGCCGTCGCGCTAGATTCTGATGCTGAT
>NZ_LWGA01001438.1:0-917 GCF_001635235.1 Oleiphilus sp. HI0117
GCCCAAATAGGTTCGACGCCCATCAGAGCAAAAGCCTGAGCGATATCATCGCCACCGGTTCGCATGGTTGCCGTACCCCAAACTGACAAACCTAGCTGTTTGGGATAATCACCATGCGCTTGAAGATGACGTTCGATCAAAGCTTGGGCCGAACGCTTTCCTATTTCCCACGCCGCCGGGGACGGTATGGCACGATTATCAACGGAAAAGAAATTACGCCCTGTCGGCAAGGTATCCAATCTTCCTCGCGTTGGTGCGCCACTCGGGCCAGGGTCAATGCGCTTACCTCTTAAGCCCTTGATGATTGAGCCCAACTCCAGTTCTGCACTTTTTCTCAACGCAGCTAAGAGCACGTCTTTTGTATAATTGAGCTGCGCTAGTGTAGAAGGTAATTGCGCAAGCAACGGAATTGATTCGTCAGACAAGACATAGGTTTCTACTAGCTTTTTGGCAAGCAGTTCTAGTCGCTCACGTGTATCCGCTTCGGTACGCCAAAGTCCTTCATCTAGTTCGGCTAAGCATTCAGGTCTCGTGCCCTCCCAAGCTTCCGCACCTGCAGACAGTGGATCAAATAGATCATCGTCACCTTTAATATCTAAATCCAGAACCAGGTTATGAAGAATTCCCTGACTGTGTTTCTCACCACCACGAGGCAAGCGCAGTAAGGCCACTATCGTATCCGAAAGCTTCTCCTTGTTTGGCAGCACCCCTAGTATATGCAGACCATGTCGTATCTGCGCTTCCTTGATGTCACATAAATACGCATCGAGCCGATTTAGTACAGCGTCTTCATCTGACGTATCTTCAGTGCCAAGTTCGTCTAGCACATTGCTATCTTTTACCTGATCCAAAATCGCTTTTCGGAGATAGACTTCGCGCTTGTCGTCCATTCCCATTGCCTGGTAATACTCATCGAC
>NZ_LWGA01001439.1:0-10874 GCF_001635235.1 Oleiphilus sp. HI0117
CCACCCCAATAAACTTAGGAAACGTTTATTTAGCATGGCTAACTCCCTTATTCTTGTTATCAATTGTGGCAGTTCATCTTTAAAGTTTGCACTCTACTCAACCCACCCTGAAACAAGCCTTCTCGCAGAAGGCTTGGCAGAGTCGCTTAATCAGACAGAAGGCAAACTTACTGTTAAGCACCCAGGTGAGAAAGAAACCCTCTTATTAAACCTATCTTCGGAACTTGGCAACAGCCATGCGCTTGCCCTACAAGCAGCAATAGAGAAACTTGCTCGGCACTTTCCAATCAAAGAAGAACTCAAGGCCATCGGACATAGAGTTGTTCACGGCGGTAATATCTTTAGCGAATCTGTTGTGATTAGCGAACAAGTACTTGAGCAGATCAAAGCCTGCATCCCCCTTGCTCCATTGCATAATCCAGCCAATATAGTGGGTATCGAGAGCTTACAAGTGCTGCACCCTAATCTCCCACAAGTTGCAGTATTTGATACGGCATTCCATCAAACAATGCCAGCCAAAGCTTATACTTACGCACTACCCTACAAGCTTTATTCTGAACATAATGTTCGCCGCTATGGTTTTCACGGTACCAGTCACCGCTATATTGCTAAGCGTGCATCTGAAACGATAAATAAGTCATTGCCAGAGCTAAACATTATTACCGCTCACCTGGGTAACGGCGCAAGTGTTGCGGCAATAAAAAACGGTAAAAGCGCTGATACAAGTATGGGCATGACCCCACTTGAAGGGCTTGTAATGGGCACCCGATCTGGCGACATAGACCCAGGTATTTTTGACTTTCTAATCAGTCAGAATTACTCGCCCGAGGAGATATCCGAACTCCTAAACAAGCAAAGCGGTTTACTCGGTATATCTGAGCTGAGCAACGATATGCGCACAATTTGTGAGAAGGCAGATGAAGGTCATACCCAATGCAAACTTGCTTTGGAGGTATTTTGCTTTAGAGCTGCCAAACACCTGGCCGGCATGATGGCCTCACTAGAACAAATAGATGCACTGGTGTTCACCGGTGGAATTGGCGAGAACTCAGCTGTCGTTAGGCAAAAAATTGTCAAACACTTGTCAATTTTCGGCTTTACTATTAACCATGCAGCAAACAATCAGCCTTCTTCACGTAACGAATGCTACAACGGGCTTTCTATTCATGAAGACCAATCTATCCCGGTACTCGTCATCCCAACTGACGAAGAAGCTATGATTGTAGAAGACACTCTATCGCTAATATAACAAATGCTATGCGGCCACTTCTACCAGCTATTGCAACGAACCATTATGCTCTCAAACCCTTAGAATATTTGAGAACAGATTTAAGGAAAGTCTAATATGTCTAAGTCATTTTTTATTGCACCAACCGCTAAAAATGCCGGCTTAACATCCGTCAGCCTTGGCCTACTCAGAGCGCTTGACCAGATAGGTGTAAGAGTTGGTTTTTTTAAGCCGATTACACAAATTACCCAAAGCCGCCCCGATCACTCCGTCCACTTTGCTAATGCAATCAATCATATCGACAGCCCAAAGCCTATTCCACTGAAGACAGCACAAGATTACCTTACACGCGGCGACAAAGACCTTCTTATGGAAGAAGTAATCGAAAACTTCCATAAGATAAAAAAGCTGTACGATGTAATAATCATTGAAGGAATCGTTCCAACAACAGACGAAGCTCATACCAGCGTGCTCAATAAGGAAATGGCAAACAGTCTCGACGCAGAAATCATTCTGCTTGTGCCAATGACCTCCTTGCCAAGCAATTGTTCAGTTGATACCTTCGATGACCACCTAAAAACATCCTTGAGCGTATTCTCCTCAATTAAAGCCGGTGTCATTGGCTGTATTTTGAATAAAGTAGGCTGCGCACAAAACGCCAAACAACTGCACGATGATGCGATTTCGCTCACCGAAGCAACAGAGGTCGAAAACTGCCAACAACTACTCAGCACCAGCACCTTAATAGAAGCATCCACAGTGCTTAGTGAAAGTTTTCATTCTATAGGCCAGATACCCCTTGTACCGGCTTTACAGGCGCCGCGAGTCTTTGATATCGCAAATGAGCTACAAATGAAGGTCTTACCTGGAACGGGTAACGAAGAGCTTTTGCGTACACGAAGGGTTACGAGGATAGCCATTTGCGCTCGTAGTGTCAGCAACCTTGTCAGCGCACTAACCCCTGGCTGTCTACTAGTAACGCCCGGTGACAGAAGTGACGTGCTACTTGCTGCTGGCATGGCTGTACAAAATGGCCTTCCTTTAGCGGGTATCGTGTTAACGGGTAACTACCAGCCCGACCAAAGTATTCTCGATTTCTGCCGCCCTGCACTTCAAAACGGTTTACCACTGCTTAGTACGCATCATGACACCTTTGAAACCGCTGTTGCATTATCCAAGCTTGAAAATAAAGTTCCGCTAGATGATTTAAATAGAATGGATGAGGTAATGACGACTGTTGCCGACCATCTGGATATAGATTGGCTCAAACTACACTGCGATAAAGAACGCGCAACACGCCTTTCTCCGCCGGCATTTCGCTACCAGTTATCTGAAAATGCACGCAGTGCAGCGAAGACAATCGTATTACCTGAAGGCAATGAACCAAGAACTATATGCGCTGCTATCGCTTGCCACGAGCGAGAGTTAGCTCAGTGCATACTAATAGGCAATCCCGATGAAATTAAAGCAGTCGCGAGTGCTCAGGGTGTCACGCTTTCCAGTGATATTCAGATCGTCGACCCAGACGAAGCACGTGAACGCTATGTCATCCCAATGACAGAGATCAGAAAGCATAAAGGCGTGAGTCACCAAATGGCGCGAGCAATGCTAGAAGACAATGTCGTACTCGCAACGATGATGGTGGCGCTAGATGAAGTTGACGGGCTTGTATCAGGAGCTGTTCACACAACAGCCAACACTGTGCGCCCCGCGCTTCAGTTGATTAAAACAAACGATTGCGCCAAGGTAGTGTCTTCAGTTTTCTTCATGTGCCTCCCCGACCAAGTACTTGTATATGGTGACTGCGCCATCAACCCAGACCCGAATGCCGAACAGCTGGCCGATATTGCGATACAAAGTGCCGACTCAGCCAAAGCATTTGGCATTGACCCCAAAGTCGCCATGATTTCCTATAGCACAGGTGTAAGCGGCACCGGCGCAGACGTCGACAAAGTTCGTGAAGCTACTGAGATCGCTAAGAACTTAAGGCCAGACCTCGTAATTGACGGCCCCCTCCAATACGATGCGGCGGCGATTGAAAGTGTCGCCAAGAAAAAGGCACCGAACAGCCCGGTGGCCGGTCAAGCAACCGTTTTTATCTTCCCAGATCTAAATACTGGTAACACCACCTACAAAGCTGTACAACGTAGCGCCAATGTAATCAGTATCGGCCCAATGCTACAAGGTTTGCGCAAACCTGTTAACGACTTATCTCGTGGCGCATTAATAGAAGATATCGTCTTTACCATTGCACTAACGGCCGTACAGGCATGTCAGTCTGAACAAAAAGGCGATTAAAAAGCAAACCGAATTTAAGGCGCTATATCTTAGCGCCTTCATTTAGTTCGCCTCTAGTATTAGCAAAACCTACACATTCCGCTTACAGATCTAGGACTGAGATGCCTATAACAAAACACTATATCTAGTGCTAACATAAAAAGATAAGTAAGCACTAATTCTGCAAAGCCCATAAATACAAGCACCTTCCTTTTCCTCATATTTTATCGCCCCAAAGTATTGACAAACCAGTCTCGACCACCTTGATATTTACACAATAAAAAAATCGGAAAAGAAACTTCACACACCACAATATAGTGTTATACTTCCCGCATACACAACAACATGTAGTGGATACTAAAACAAAACGCCCCCTATATATTGATGTAATAAGGACAGTATTAGCCCCCAATGGACCAGCCTTTTTCGGGTTTTTACATACTGAACAAGCTTTGATGTCAGCGGCTTATGCCACTAAAGCTAGAAACAGTGTGCGGTAAAGTGATGTACCAAACTAACACTATATATAGAAGCGCTAATCAGCATTAACTCAGCCGTTTTAGCCTACTCTTAATAACAACTGAAAAAATGATATTCCAGATAGAGGTCATACATGAACGCCAAAGTTGAACCACTTGTCTCTCCATTACCAATGCAAGACGCTTCTCAAGATATCTGGCACACTAAGTACCAGCTAAAAACTAAAACTGGTCAGGCCGTCGATCAAAACATTGACGCTACCTATGAGCGTGTTGCCAAAGCGCTTTCATCTGTAGAAGAAGAGGGCAAAAGAGAAACCGTCTACAACGACTTCAAGTGGGCACTAGAAAACGGCGTTATTCCAGCCGGCCGAATCATGTCTAATGCCGGCGCAGGCGAGCATAAGCCGGCAACATCAACCATTAACTGTACTGTCTCGGGTACTGTGTTCGATTCAATGGATGATATCTTGCTCAAAAACCATGAAGCAGGCCTAACTCTTAAAGCTGGTTGCGGTATTGGTTATGAGTTTTCAACGCTACGCCCTAAAGGTGCTTACGTTGCTGGTGCAGGTGCAACCACTTCAGGCCCTCTATCTTTCATGGATATCTTTGACAAGATGTGCTTCACCGTTTCATCTGCTGGTGGGCGTCGTGGTGCGCAAATGGCGACCTTTGATGTACACCACCCTGACGTTCTGGACTTCGTACGTGCAAAACGTGAAGACGGCCGACTACGTCAGTTCAATCTTTCATTACTAATTACCGAAGACTTCATTAAAGCGGTTCAGAATGACGCTGACTGGCAGCTATCCTTCCCTGTTACTGCTGAAGAAGTTGAAGAAGACAATCTTGACCTAAGTGATGAGAGCCAATTCGTATTTCGTAGCTTCCCAGTTAAAACAAGCTATATTACTAATGATGAAGGTCAGGTAGCGTGTCGCATTTATAACACTGTAAAAGCGAAGTACATCTGGGACAGCATCATGACGTCTACCTATGACTTCGCTGAGCCAGGCTTTATCCTTATCGATAAAGTTAACGAGATGAACAACAACTGGTATTGTGAAAACATTCGCGCAACCAACCCATGCGGCGAGCAACCTCTACCACCTTATGGCAGCTGCTTGCTAGGCTCGGTGAACCTGACCAAATTTGTTGAGCGTCCATTTACTGACAAAGCCTTTTTTAACTTCGAAAAGTATAAAAAAGCTGTGGGCATCTTTACGCGCATGCTTGATAACGTTGTCGAGATCAACGGCCTTCCGCTAATTGGCCAGCGTAACGAAATTAACTTCAAGCGCCGTCACGGTATGGGAATTCTGGGTCTTGGCTCTACCTGCACCATGCTTAAGATGGCTTATGGCTCACCTGAGTCAATCGAGTTTACTGAAAAGGTAAACCGTGAGATGTCTATTGAAGGCTGGAAACAAGGCCTAGCGCTTTCAGAAGAAAAAGGCCCTGCGCCAATCATGGAAGAGACCTTCATCGTTGATGAGGAGATGCTTCTTAAACGCCCTGAAATGAGAGCCGAAGGCTACCAGGTTGGCGATGAAGTAAAAGGTAAAGTACTTCACGCAAAATACAGCCGTTACATGCAGAAAGTTGGTGAGCATGAGCCGGAACTAATCGAAAAATTAGCCGAACAAGGTGCTCGTTTTACTCACCACACTTCTATCGCACCTACGGGTACTATTTCGCTTTCACTTGCCAATAACGCAAGTAATGGTATTGAGCCTAGTTTTGCTCATCACTATTCACGAAACATTATTCGTGAAGGCAAGAAGACGAAAGAAAAAGTAGACGTATTCTCATACGAGCTTCTAGCTTACCGTCATTTCGTCAATGCTGATGCAATGCCGTTTTCTACTGACCCGAAGACACAATTACCTGATTACTTTATCTCGGCAGATGACGTAACGCCTAAGCAACATGTAGACATTCAGGCGGCAGCTCAACAGTGGGTTGACTCGTCAATCTCGAAGACTGCAAATATTCCTACAGAGTTCCCATATGAGGAATTCAAGGATATCTACATGTACGCTTACGAGAAAGGTTTGAAGGGATGCACAACTTTCCGCTTTAACCCTGAAGCATTCCAGGGCGTATTGGTGAAAGAGTCTGATCTTGAGAACACCATCTACGAATTTACGCTAGAAGATGGTACAAAAGTAAAAGCGAAAGGTAACGAAGAAATAGAATACGACGGTGAAATTCATTCAGCAGCGAACTTATTCGACGCATTGAAAGAAGGTACCTACGGAAAATACTAGACATAGTGAGCAATACACTAAGCACCCTTCACTATGTAGCAGATTGATAGGTAAAAAATTATGGCAATTAAAATTGAAAAGAAAATCGTCGGTTATCAAGTAGACAACTCCGGTGATAAAGCGCTTGTTGTAGACAACACGCCAAAGGTTGTTCCAGTAGAGATGAATGAGTCGATTAAACGACCAGACTATCTTCTCGGCTCAACTTATAAAATTAAACCACCCGTATCTGAGCATGCGTTATATATTACTATTAACGACATCATTCTTAATGAAGATACTGACCACGAAATTAGACGACCTTATGAAGTCTTCATTAATTCTAAGTCGATGGAACACTATCAGTGGGTAATCGCTTTAACTCGCGTTATCTCTGCCGTCTTCCGTAAAGGTGGTGACATCACCTTCATGATCGAAGAGCTATCTTCAGTTTATGACCCGAACGGTGGTTACTACAAGAAAGGTGGCGTCTATATGCCATCATTAGTAGCCGAGATTAGCTCTGTAGTCGAGAAGCACATGAAGACTATCGGTCTAATCAAGTCTGAAGAAATGAGCGATCATACAAAGCAGATTCTTGCTGAAAAGAAAGCCCAGTTCGAAAAGGAAGGCAGCGCTACTCACGTTAACACTGAAGAGCCACCTGAAGATAACCCATTCCCTGCTAACGCGACGCTTTGTAAGAAGTGCCACAATAAGTCGGTGATCGTTATGGATGGTTGCCAGACTTGCTTGAACTGCGGTGATAGCAAGTGCGGCTAGTGCTTTCTAGCTAAATAAGCTAAACGAAAAAGGCCAAGTAAATATTTTACTTGGCCTTTTTTGCATTTATGCGGCGCTATTTCTAACAGTTAGCCAAACCGCCCACCGATATAATCCTGCGTTACCTGATTGCTTGGCGATTCGAAAACCTTTGTCGTTTGGTCAAACTCCATTAGCTTCCCTAGGTGGAAGTGAGCTGTCATGTCGGCAGTACGATGTGCTTGTTGCATGTTATGCGTCACGATTACAATCGTGTAGCTTTTCTTTAGCTCAAGCATTAGCTCTTCGATTTTTTGTGTCGAGATCGGGTCGAGTGCTGAGGTAGGTTCGTCCATTAGTATAACGTCAGGCTTAACCGCTATCGTTCGGGCAATACAAAGCCTTTGTTGTTGACCACCTGATAGACTCGTACCAGGGGAATTCAGCTTGTCTTTAACTTCATTCCACAGACCTGCAGATATGAGAGAACGCTCAACTAAGTCATCACATTCGGTACTACCCTTTTTGACTTGGCTGTGCTTAATTGGTGCGTAAGCAACATTCTCGTAGATAGACTTTGGAAAAGGGTTTGGCTGCTGAAATACCATTCCTACACGCTTTCTTACTGAAACTTCGTCTACGTCTTTGTCATAGATATTCTTACCATCAATGACTACCCTTCCGGCAATATCAACAATGTCGATCAGGTCATTCATTCGGTTTAGGCAGCGCAAAAATGTCGATTTACCGCAACCGGATGGCCCGATCAAGGCCGTAATATTATTCTCTGGCACCTGCATGTTGATACCATGTAAAGCATGGTGATCACCATAGTGAAGGTTTAAGTCTTCAGCAACGATCTTTATGTTATTACCACTTGATTTCATACTTCTTCCTTAGGTAAATAGCTGCAGCGTTCAGTGTGATTAATATCGACAGTATGACAACAATGCCCGCTGCTGTTTTTTCTACATATGCACGTTCAGGCATACCCGCCCACGTAAAGATCTGGGCCGGCAGTACCGTCGCAGCCTCCATGATCGACGAAGGTGAATCTGGGATGAATGCAATCATTCCAATAATGATTAATGGAGCGGTTTCCCCCATGGCTTGCGCCATGCCAATTATCGTACCGGTCAAGATGCCTGGTAGCGCAATGGGTAGAACGTGGTCTTTGACAACTTGAATTTTGTTAAGGCCCAAACCATAACCTGCATGGCGAATTGACTCGGGTACACTTCTGAGTGCAGCACGAGAACTGACAATAATAATTGGTAATGTCATTAGCGCTAAAGTGATACCGCCCACTAATGGCGAGCTTCTTGGCAGACCAAATAAATTAATAAATACTGATAAGCCTAGTAGGCCGAATAATATTGAAGGAATAGCCGCGAGGTTGTTTATATTAACTTCAACAAAACGGGTAAAGCGGTTGTCGGATGCAAACTCTTCCAGGTAAATTGCCGTCATCACACCAATCGGGAAAGCAAAGGCCATTGTTACTAACAAGGTCAGTACCGAGCCTACGATGGCAGACAGTATCCCGGCATTCTCTGGCATTTTAGAGTCACCCTTACTGAAGAAAACACTATTCCAGCGTAGCTCTAACTTACCTTCTTCTTTCAACTTATCGACTAGGGCAAGCTGCTTTTCTTTCAGGTTATAGTGATGACCTTTTAAATACTGGTCAACCTGGTCATCAGCCAATGCCCACATTGTTTCGCTTGTACCCATCAATTCAGGCTGGTCTCGCATGGCTTTTGTTAACGTACGTAGCCAAGCCCTACTTACAATTTTGCGAAAATCTTTTGGAATGGCCCGGCGCGTGGACTTAGCATTTCGCTCTGAAAACTCTACTTCAACTTGCACATAAGCTTGCTTCACAGCAGGCGCAGCAGTACTAAGAATATCGACCATAAAGAAGATCAGAAACGACAGAGTAAATACGACGGAGCTCTTTGCGAAAAGTTTGAAAAATCGCGAGGCACGATGCCGTTTACTTAAGGTCGGGTCGTAAAAAGGATTAGAATTCTGTTTTGAAGTCATAGCCTGCTTATCTTGTATTTTTCTTTAAACTTACGGATTTGGGACAACGAGACCATATTGAGAATCAATGTGATCACAAATAAGACCAAGCCTAAGGCAAAAGCCGAAAGCGTTTGCGGTGAGTCAAAGGCGTGATCCCCGACAAGGGAGTCAACAATTCTCACTGTTACGGTGGTCATATCTTCTAAAGGGTTCCACGACAAATTTGGTCTAAGACCGGCAGCCATCACCACAATCATGGTTTCACCAATCGCCTTGGCAAAGCCAAGCAAACAGGCTGAAATGATGCCCGGAAGCGCAGAGGGTAAAACTATATTTTTGATCGTCTCGCTTTGCGTCATACCTAACGCATAGGCGGCATTGCGTTGACTGCTTGGTACAGCACGAAGTACGTCATCACTCAAGGATGAAATGACCGGAATAATCATAACGCCCATCACCAAGCCGCTTGCTAGTGCGCTGTTAAAAGCAGCATCGACACCAAACTGTTCCGCTATTGCTACGATGGCTGGAGCCACTGTCAACGCAGCAAAGAAGCCATAAACGACAGTCGGGATACCCGCCAGAATTTCGAGCAAGGGCTTCAATATTTTTCGCTGAGCTGATGAGGCATATTCACTCATATAAATCGCATTACCCAAGCCAATGGGTATCGATACCGCTAACGCAATAATTGTGATCATGAAGGTACCGGCGAAAATCGGTACTGCACCGAAGGAGCTTTCTCCATGGCTCATGTGCCACTCGGTACCTGTAATAAAGTACCAAAGGCTTTTTAATTGAAAGAACTCTAACGCCTGGAACAGGATAGAAAACAAAATACCAATAGTTGTAACAATGGCAATTGCGGCTGAGATCGCGAGAGTTGCTGTAATACAACGTTCTTTAATAAGGGTTGAACGCTTTTTGGATTCAACTTGAAACAAATCTATACTTCCATTATTTAAGAGCCGAATAACTGAGTGGCTAAATTTATACCTACAAAATAAAAAGCCCACTACACAGCGGGCCTTTTGATTTATTTAAGTCCAACTACTTCCTTGTAGTTAGACTTAACATCCCTGTCATTAAACTTCCTAAGACCTTACACTTTTAGACTTAAGCGGGATTATTCAGCCCAGCTCGCATCGTACTCAGTGATAGTCAAAGAGGTATCATCGTCTGTATAAAGCGTGCTACCAGCATCTACAGTGAAGCGAGCTTCAGAACCTGCAGTGAACAGATCAGCACTAGCGTTTACATTGTTCTTAATCGCTAGACCTGCACCTGTTACCGTTGCGCGAGTATCAGTATCAACACCAGTGTCACTTACACGGATCGCTTCAACGTCAGCATCTGATGAAAACTCAACCAAAATTTGAACATTGTTGAACACGTAGTCTGTACCTTCGCGCAAGCGAACTGCACGACCAACTGACTTCAAGATTGCGTTTTCAAGAGTAGGTTGCGCTTTAGGGTCACCATCAGTAGAGGTGCTGTGACTATCTGCTTCAATTACACGTGAACCAGTTTCGTCATCAACGATGTTCTGCTCAGCATAAACGTTTGAAAGTGTACCGATATAACCTTGGTCGGTATCGATTGAATCGTCACCAGCGTTGTAGATATACAAACCGTCGACGCTAACTGTACCGCCCCAAAGCTCGATACCATCATCCGCAGAACCAATGATTGCGATGTTCTCGATAGTTGTACCTGAACCTACAGAACCAAGAGAAAGACCGTTAAGCTCTTTGTCTTTTTCTACTTCATAACCAGAGTATTTGATCGCAACGTAAGTCAGTGTTCCACTGTTATCGTCCGCAATCGTTACACCAGCGTCAGGACCAT
>NZ_LWGA01001440.1:0-1027 GCF_001635235.1 Oleiphilus sp. HI0117
ACATATATTGCCATCAAACAAGGCGAAATTACGCTACCGGAAATACGCATACCTTGGTGGGATACAGTCAACGATGTTGAGCGTATTGCTACACTCCCGGAGCGAACAATCATCATCAAACCGGGCGCTGTAAACCAAACTCAAAAGAATGAGCAGCCCTCCAGCATCGACTTAACTGATGATGGAAAAGCAACACCCAACCAAGAGTCCGAGATAGAAAGCACAGCTAAAAATACAGAGCCTAAGCACAATGAGAGCAATCAGCATGCCTTGCTAGCGATAATCGCACTACTCGCCTTTGGTTGGCTTCTAACGAGTTTGTTCCTACTTCTACGACTGAAGCAAGTAAAGCAAGACTTAAATAAACTAATCTCGATACAAGCTCCCGACTCTACTACTTCAGAACTCAGCTACAAACAATTAATTGAAGCAATTAGAAAGGGGTCGAGTGACATACCGAAGCTTGTACTAGCTTGGATCGAGAGCCAGCGAAAACAAAACACCGTTAAGTCAGCCCCCATTACCTTGCGTTCGCTGAAAGCTTTAGATGAGTCGCTTGCTGCCGAACTATTAGCATTCGAGAACGATCGTTACAGTAAAAATGCAACTCAGACCTATGACCAGCAAGCCTTACTTGAAGCATTAAAAAAATACACTAAAACAGCACCCGGCCTGAAAGGCAAAGACAATGCTTCTTTGCCACCGTTCTACCCGCAGTAGCACAGCCAGACAAACTTAGCCCAGAAAGCCAGCTATCGATGCTGCTCACGGCAGGCGCCAGGCGTTTGCCCTGTCCACTTTTTGAAGGCGCGATTGAATGCTGCTGCTTCTGAAAAGCCGAGCTGCAAAGCAACGTCATTAATACTCAGGTTTGCCTTGGCCAGCAACACCAAAGCCTGATCCCGACGAATACTGTCTTTTATTTCTTTAAATGAACTACCCTCATCTTTAAGGCGTCGCCGAGCGGTGTGGGTAGTTAAATGTAACTCACTGGCTACAAGATCAAAGCTAAGATTCTCGATCTCCA
>NZ_LWGA01001441.1:0-742 GCF_001635235.1 Oleiphilus sp. HI0117
ACTATCGTTATCTAATAGATGGTTAATTTGATCAACATTCAAGACTTTAGGCAGTTTTTTGCTCCCTTTTGGAACCGGAACATCCAGACACGGATTGTGTTCTAGCAAAGCATGTTTAATCTGGTAATTGTAAAAACTACGTAGTGACGACAGTGCTCTTTGAATACTCTTGCTAGAAAGCTGCTTACGGTGCAGGTAAGAAACGTATAAGCGGACATGAGCGTGACTGAGCTCACTCCAAGCGTGAATACCCTGTTCAGAGCACCAAGTATGAATACGCTCCAAGTCACGCCTGTAATTGGTGTAAGTGTGATGGGAGAGCCTCCTAACGACCAGTAAATTATCGAGAAACTCTTCTAGTAACTTTTCCATCACTGCCTCGAATTCTCTACCGGATCATTAAACCATTTATGGCGACTCGCTTCGAAAATATCTATTCCAAGAGCGAAGGAACTGAGTCCTCTACCTGCTGTCGCTTAGCAGCCAACAACAGATTCGGCAGAATACGGCTGATAAAATCGCTGATATAAGAAAGGAATAAAGAGCCCATTGAGCTATCAAAGTGCTTAGCATCGCGACTGCCCAAACAGAACAAGCCCAAAAGCTCACCATTTCGTAAAGGAATCACTGCCGCTGAACCGACTTCTTCGGGGTTCGGGAACAAGCATGCACGCTCTTCGTCTCGGAACTGCCCGCAAACTGCTCGTGTATGATCGAGAATACCGCCTAGCTGCCCCCGAGC
>NZ_LWGA01001442.1:0-689 GCF_001635235.1 Oleiphilus sp. HI0117
CAGACATGCACACTTGCTTGGGCTGGCTAGCTAACTTCCATGCCAAATTTATGGGGCACGCACCCGACTCTTTATGGAAAACAGGGACATATTGGCACCTCGATACTCGCCCTGATGAGCTTGAAGCACTAGAAGATCAAGCACTAAAGAGCGCTGCCTCACGAATCGACTTCGCACTCGCAAGCAGCCCTTATCAAACCTTCGTACATGGCGACGCCAAGTTGGCAAACTTTTGCTTCTCTGAAGATGGCAAGTCTGTAGCAGCTGTAGACTTTCAATACGTAGGGGGAGGCTGCGGGATGAAAGATCTGGCCTACTTTATTGGCAGCTGTTTGCATGAAGAAGACTGCCAGCGCTATGAAAATCAGCTACTCGATAGCTACTTTGAACAACTTAAACAGGCTTTGCTCAAACACCAAAGCAATATAAACCCTAGCAAGGTTGAAGCCTCCTGGCGCCCTTTATTTTCAGTGGCATGGGCCGACTTTCACCGCTTCCTTAAAGGTTGGAGCCCTGAACATTGGAAGGTCAACGCCTACAGTGAGCAGCAATCACGCAAAGTAATCTCGCAACTAAATCAAGCTAAGGAGAGTTAGGCATGAAACTCTCCCCCACTGATCTCAAGGAACTCGCTCAATACGCTCGAGAAGCAGCCCAACTGGCAGGCGCTGTCATAATGACTTATGCCA
>NZ_LWGA01001443.1:0-1401 GCF_001635235.1 Oleiphilus sp. HI0117
TGATCAGTCCACTTACGGCATTTTCTGCTGCTTGAAAAGTCGCGTTGTTGTTTTGTGCATTTGATGCCATTTTTTCCTGCATTATGGAAGAGCTCATTGACGCAACGCCTATAAGGGTCATCAGTAATAAAATAATTAAACTCACAACAAGTACTGCGCCTTTTTGGCGTGCTAAATTAAGAGAGCTTTGATGTTGTAAGGTCTTCATTCTATATACACCTTTTATACGTTTATTTATCGATTTCGTAACTGAATTGTTTGGCTGAACTCACGGCGTAAACGTCTATCTGGCTCATAAGTTACTGTTGAACCGAACTTGCCCTCGGGTTGGATTTCTTCACCGGGCAAAATATAGGTGGCGTCGTCATTATTCGTGAGCACCTCACGGGAACCGCTAACCAGTAGACCTAGCTGAATGCTTTTTACATATTTCATGTCTGTAACATTGTCTGCGGTAACATAACGAAGGCCGCTAATCACTTCACCGTCTGCGGTAACATGCTGAGGGTCGCTATTTAGTTCACCATATAAGATTTGCATGCTGTCGATACCTTCTATTAGCTCTTCAACATCAAACTCAGGGTTTGCCTTGTTTACCATTTTGTCTTTCGCTCGGAATAGGGCATTTATAGGTACGCCGGTTTCAGTTGTTCTGCCTGTGTTTGCCACGAAGTATATGGTTGATTCAAAACCCCTTACTCGAGCATTACGTGTATAAGGACCTATAAAGATGTCATCTGAATTTGTGATAAGACCATGTGATAGGGTAATAGTGGCTGTCGCTTCCGGGTCTTCTGAAATTCGAAACATATCAGCATTGTTGCAGTTAGCAATTACCGCGATATCAAACTGCTCAAACTCCATTTCATTATCGACGAGCACAACATCTTCATCACTCGTTACCATGTCTGCAGAGAGCTCGGCACTGTCAGTAGTTAGTCGCTGAACAACTAATATGTCGCTACCGATCAAAGCTTCTTTAGTAAAGTCTTCATCTTTGAAATAGTCACCGCGGCTGACACCAGTGACAGGGTCGATGTTTGCATCTTGTGCCCATGCTACAGAAGGGACTTCGAAGCCTGAAAGTGCGGTACTAAAAAAATCTGAGGTTGGGGGGTTATGGGCTCTGATCTTGATATATGCTTCTTCAGGGTCTGGGTTCATACAGCCTTGATAGCCTGCCATTCGAATATCTTGAGCAAGAAAGTTAAGTGCATGGCGCCCAGACTCCTGAATACGAGATAATTCACTAATAAATTTATCAGACTCTCGAGCATTAAAATAAATACTCGTAACACCGATGAGTAGCAGGGAACTAATGGTCATAGCGATCATTAGTTCAATTAAACTCAAACCGGCCATTCCTTTTAGCGAAGATAAAGGTTTTGTGTGGCGTGCTGT
>NZ_LWGA01001444.1:0-1103 GCF_001635235.1 Oleiphilus sp. HI0117
TGGTATTGATACCAAGACAGGTATGAACTATGTATTTGGTATTTCTCACGACGAAGAAAAAGACCTGTACTTACCAAAAGTTGATGTATTTGTGCACGGTATATCAACTGAGTATATCTTCAGTGAAGAGTTCATTGAGTCAGCTGGTTATGAAAAAATTGTCACGATGGCGAAGTCTCTTGAAGGTATTTTCAGTGAGAATAGCTTTATTAAGCGTGGTGAAAAACAGTTTGCGATCACTGATTTTAAGCAAGGTTTAGAGGTTCTAATGAAGGAAGCTCAGCGTGGTCTTTATATTCAGCGATATAAAGGTCTAGGTGAGATGAACCCTGAGCAGCTCTGGGAAACAACGATGGACCCAGAAAGTCGCCGTATGATGAAAGTAAATATCGAAGATGCGGTTGCCGCTGATCAGATCTTTACGACCTTAATGGGTGATGAAGTTGAACCAAGACGAGACTTTATTCAGACAAATGCTTTGGAAGTAACAAACCTGGATGTCTAGTTCTAAGTCCCAAGGTGACGCCTCAATTAGTGCTGAAAGTAAGCCATATCACCATGGTGACTTGAAGACGGCATTAGTTGAGTCAGCTAAAGACATATTAAAAATTAAAGGCGTAGATGCTCTATCTTTAAGAGCCATTGCCGCAGAAGTAGGGGTGTCGCATATGGCACCTTATACTCACTTTAAGAACAAGAAAGAGCTCTTACAAGCTATCGCTGCATCAGGCTTCGATGACCTAACTAAACGCTTGATAGATATTAAGAAGAGCTATACTGATCCATGGGATTTGGTATTTAACTACGGCGTCGCCTACGTTCAGTTTGCCGTAGAAAACCCTGCAATTTATAGACTAATGCTGAGCCAGGCTGATACTGGTGGTCGTCGAAACAAGCTCGAAGCCTCAGCGAATCCAGAGATATCCCCTGTCCTCGAAATTAGTTCTCAAAAGCCTTTTAAAATACTTAGACAAGCATTTGAGCATGGCAATGTTGAGTCCAAGCATGTAACGGCTAGAGCCCTGAGTGCATGGTCGATGGTTCACGGCATGTCAGCTTTAATTATTGATGGCCATATTCGTATACCTGGGGATATGAGCATT
>NZ_LWGA01001445.1:0-1022 GCF_001635235.1 Oleiphilus sp. HI0117
CTTTAGATTTTTCACACTTTGATATTCAAGCTGAGCCGTAATTTCCTGCTCGACTTGATAAAAAGGCTTGGCAATATGCTCCTGGTTAGCATGATAAAAGTCACTCACGCGTTGACTATCAACTTCATATTCAGACTTTGGAAAAAGTGTTTTGCCTGCCTGCTCAGCACTCACCTTATGATCTTTCGCATACTGATAAATATGCATCTGCAAAGCGGCCATTTCGAGAGTTCTGCGCCTCTCGCGCTCTAACTTGCTAATACGTTCCTTAAACTCTGGCGACAGGTCTTCGAGATTTTTATCAATGCCTTTATAAACCAATAAAGGGGCGCGCTCTTCGACTTCTTTCTGCGCAGCATTCTGAGCCAAGAGGTTGGCTAGAACCATGCCAAATGAAAAGGCAAAGAACATCATAATGAACTGCGTTCTCCCCGGTTTCTGACTTTCTTTCAAAACGCTTCCTCTCTTACTCTATGACAGGTCAAGACACTGATACATGCAAAGACTTGTTTTAGTTCAAGCATAGACACATACTTCTGAAATTACAGGTTTACTTAAATTTTTGTCCTTGCCGGTCATTTAAATTCTTTATCGCCCTATTTACTAAGAAGCCACTATGCTTGAAAAGCTATTCTCCAATATTTTTGACGCTGCCCAGCAGTCTTTCTGTCGCTACCCCGTAGTGCTTAGTGGCGACAAGAATTGGTGTTTAGATACGGTTCAAAGCAACTCGCTTTTCGGCGATATAAATGAGGCTATTTATATCAGCGCCTCCGAACCTATTAAAGGCTTTAAGTCTGTTTCTGCACATAAAGTTAAAAGCCTCTTGGGTGGTGATTGTAATCTGTTGCTTTGGGATGGCTTCGATGGCTTAAGCCCGGACGGACTTGGTGGAGCATCTGGACTTGTTCGCGGAGGAGGCTTATTTATCATCATGGTGCCCCCTCTCGCTGACTTGGCTAAAGCACCTGACCCAGACTATCGCCGCATGTGCAGTGACGAGTCAGAGTTATCTAAAACAA
>NZ_LWGA01001446.1:0-698 GCF_001635235.1 Oleiphilus sp. HI0117
GTTACGATTTTTCATTTCTTAAGAGATAGCTGTATTGTAACGCATCAAATGCTTTCAGGCTTCTCTAAATCTTTTATTGGAATCAAAACATGAGTGATAACATCATCAATGTAAGTGACGCAACTTTCGAAACGGAAGTTTTAAATTCTGACATCCCTGTACTTGTCGATTACTGGGCGGAGTGGTGCGGCCCTTGTAAAATGATCGCCCCTGTCCTTGAGGAAATTGCTGACGACTATGCTGGCAAGATCAAAATATGTAAGTTAAATATTGATGAGAATGAGCAAACCCCACCTAAATTCAATATTCGTGGCATTCCAACCTTGATGCTATTCAAGAATGGTAATGTTGATGCAACGAAGGTAGGCGCGCTATCAAAATCTCAGTTGACAGCTTTTGTTGACAGCAACTTGTAAGCCCACTAGTTTACGCTTTGCATAGGTGGCACTCTTCTTGGGTGCCACATCGCTACTCTCCTATCAGATTTAGATCTCATGACACTGCAAATTGATGGCGGTATTCTTGCCGGTGGCCTTTCCACTCGTATGGATGGCAAGGACAAGGGACTGCAACTCTATCGACAAAAACCAATGGCCCAGTCTGTTTTTGACTCGCTTCAGCCTTATGTTCGTCGCGTGTTAATCAACTGCAACCGCAATCAAACTCAATATCAAGAAATCAGTCCTCTTGTGTGTTCT
>NZ_LWGA01001447.1:0-778 GCF_001635235.1 Oleiphilus sp. HI0117
AAAAAGACATTGAGGGTCAGGCTGATAAGTGCCAGGGCTATCGGTGTTTTGTGTAGGCAGTTCTTCTCTAGGAAAGAGCACCGCGGCTTGCTGCCGAGCCAATAGACTCAATAAACTTTCATCGGGTTCCCGACGCTTCCAAACGACAAGTTCGCAATCACCCTTCAATATACCTCTAACGACTGCACCCGTATTATTCTTCTTTTCTAATTCCCGCTCATGCGTAAGTAATATAAACTTCATTAACTATAAAATACGATTACGGCCTGCTTCTTTAGCTTCATATAATAATTTGTCAGCACTCTCGATAAACTCTGCCGCACTTTGCCCTTCACCAGCAAACTGAGCAATCCCACCACTAACCGTGACATGATCTGCCACTAAAGAGTGTTCATGAGGATAATTCAAATCACTAAACAACTTATTTATACGCTTCGCAACCGCTTGCGCTTGCACCGCATTGGTATTAGGCAAAATCACTGCGAATTCTTCCCCACAATACCGAGCAACAATATCGGCTGGTCGGCACATCGCTTTACGCAAGGTTTCACCAACAGCCTTTAAACACTCGTCACCGGCTTGATGTCCGTTGTTATCATTGAAAGGTTTAAACTGATCAACATCGATCATAATCAAAGTTAAAGGGTCTTTCTCTTTGATTGACCTAGTGATCTCCAGCTCCATGGCCTTATCAAAACCACGGCGGTTCACCAGTCCTGTTAAGGTGTCTTGAAATGCGAGCAACTCCATTTTTAATTTGGTGCCATGAAGCTCGTCC
>NZ_LWGA01001448.1:0-967 GCF_001635235.1 Oleiphilus sp. HI0117
GGTCATTCTTTCAATGTGTTTAATAGTTTTTGATTGGCAGCCCGAGCAAGCACGAATACTGACACTCGCCTCAAATAGAGATGAGTACTACGCCCGCCCTACACTTAACGCTCATTTCTGGGAAGATAGCCCTGACATATTTGGCGGCCGAGATTTAAAAATGGGTGGCACCTGGTTAGCCCTTTCCAAAGGTGGCCGCCTCGCTGCAATTACAAATTATCGCGCGCCAGACTCCAGAGTATACGAACGATCTCGTGGAGAAATTCCCTCAAGCTTCCTTCAAGCAAGCTGCTCTGCAAATGAGTTTGCAGCTCAAATTTCAAGCGATGAATATGCCGGATTTAACGCTCTTCTGTTTGATGGCTCAGACTTGGTATATTGCCATAATCGTGGTCAGACGAGAGGTAGTCAAACCCTAAAGCCGGGACGGTATGGCTTAAGTAACCACCTGCTAGATACGCCTTGGCCAAAAGTACGAAAAACCAAAACAGCTCTCGAACAGGCCCGGCAGAACCCTGATAACACTGAAGCAGCTAGACACTTACTGTTGGCACTACAGAACCAAGAACAAGCATCGCCTGAAGAACTGCCGCAGACAGGCATCCCTCAAGAGTTTGAGCAAGTGCTCTCTTCCCCCTTTATTAGAACGCCCAACTATGGAACTCGTGCGAGCAGCGTCATCATTATTGATAAAGAAACTTTAGGTACGGCTAAGAACGAGCAGATCAATAAAGCTTTCTTTCTTGAACGTCAGTATCAGAAGGGTAGCAGCAAATTTAACGACAACATAACAAACATAACTTTTTAAGCTAGAGCTCGACAGACTCTAGCTCATTGCAAGCTACCGTCATCTTCAGATCGATTACCTTTTAGCTGTTGAACCTGGCGCTTAATGACATGCTGAACCAATGTTTCCTGATCAATTTCGGTGACATTAACGAAGTCAGCGCGCGCAAGCCAGGGCTTG
>NZ_LWGA01001449.1:0-20524 GCF_001635235.1 Oleiphilus sp. HI0117
TCTTAGCTTTCTAAGCCAGTACAAAGTCATGACTTTGGTGTTTTTTGTTGCGCCCTACCTTGCGTTGAAGATTATGTGGCATTAGCTCTGCTTTGACCTGAGTAGCGCAGCCTACGGCTAGCGTGAAAACTTTAGAATATGGCCTTTGAACTGGCCCTCTAAATAGTCGGTATGCTCAGGCTTAAAGTGGCTTGAGCTAAAACCAAAGTCAATCATTCGTTTGCTGAGTTTGTTTTTTTTGCCGCGCCCAGGATCTACCAAAATGACCTCACTTGTTGGCTTGGAGTGTCTTTCAAAGAAATTAGCTAATAAGCTAATGTGTTCGTCTTCATATAATATATCGCTACCAATGATCAGGTCGAAAAGGCCTAAGCTATCATTATCTTTAGCCCAGTCTATACGTTCAAAGGTGATGTCGGCGTCGCTATTAAGTTCGGTATTTCGTTGTAAGAATTTTTCAGTTTCAGGGTGGTAGTCAGTGGCAGTAATATCGGCGTGCTGCTTATTTAGTAATAAACTCGATAAAGCCATGCCGCAACCAACTTCCAGGACCCTTTTATCACCAATAGTGTAGTTAAAGATGAAGTGTGCGAGCACCATACTGGAAGGCCAGATGACACCGAAGATGGGCCATGCTGCAGAGCTGATGCCCAGTTTCTCAGCGATGCCTTCCGGATCATGAAATTGCTGTCTGTCACGGAGTGTACAGAGATGAATATCGGTCTTACCAAACTCAATGGTTTGGTAGCACAAGCGTAAGTCTGTCATTTGGCTGCCTTCGTATTTGCGCTAAATATCTTTATAGATAATTAGCACAGAGTGGCGCTGAGCCAGGTATCGAGGATAAATGACAAAACGGAGTACTACTTAGGGTATAGCACCTGTAAAGAAAGGCAATGTATTTCGCTTATTCTTTGTACTGGGAAAATCGCTGATAATTGGCGCTTGTTAGGATTAACAACTGGCTAACGGCAACTAATTCTAGCTTGGCTAAACCTTGTAGCTTTAACGAGTGGTAGAACTCGGTTGGAAGATAAATGAAATCCTGTGAGGGTTGAAGAGCCTCAATAAGCTACAAGGGAGAGCTTATTGAGGCGGATAGCTTAGTCACTCTGGAATAAACTACTAGCAAGCATGGGCCAATGTGCTGACCAACCTTGCGTAGGGCTACGCTTAAATTCGCTACGCACATATTGGTGGATACGACCTTCGATATTTAAAGTGAGCAAACTCGCTGCACTGCTGCCGGTTAGGCGAGGTCTCTTTTGCTCGCGAATTTCAGCTTCTCGGATTATTTGGCGTAACTGAGTTTCAAGACGATCAAAGAACTGGGCAGAACGCTGTCGAATTTTTGGCTTTTCACCCGCCAATGCACCGCCTACTAATAAAGAACACATACCGGGGTTCTTTTCAGCAAAAGCCAATATAAAGATTACGATCCGCTGAAGTCGCTCAATGCTTCCAGGGACTTCTTGAGTAATCAATTTGATGCGTGTAAATACCGACTCTTCTATAAATTCTAACAGGCCTTCAAACATCTTCCCTTTGCTGGGAAAGTGTCGGTATAGCGCTGCTTCAGTGACGCCGACTTCCTTGGCAAGTTTAGCGGTTGTGATCCTTTCGCCAGGATTCTTCTCAAGCATCTGAGCCAGCACTTCCAGAATTTGCTGGCGACGATTAGGCTTGTTGCTTTTTTCTGTCTTGCTATTAGGGGTATTGCTTGTCGGCTGGTCCGGCATTCTCAGCGTTTCCTATAAATAATCACTAAATAAGTATTAAGGTCTATCTTGAGTCAATATGACTAGACGATCAAGCCCTCTATTGGCGAAGAGGCTGAAGCGTATAACTTACGTGGCATACGGCCAGCAAGATAAGCCGCTCGACCACTTTCTACTGCCAGGCGCATAGCCTGGGCCATTAGGATAGGGTCTTGAGCTGCAGCAATTGCTGTATTCATGAGTACGCCATCACAACCTAGCTCCATCGCGATACTTGCGTCTGAGGCTGTACCAACACCAGCATCAACTAATATTGGCACCTTCGCATTTTCGAGAATTAGCTTGATGTTGTAGGGGTTACGAATGCCAAGGCCAGAGCCAATCGGAGCACCCAAAGGCATGACCGCAACACAGCCCATTTCTTCAAGGCGTTTAGCAACAAGTGGATCGTCAGTGGTATAAACCATGACCTTGAAGCCGTCTTTTATCAGTTCCTCTGCTGCGATCAATGTTTCTGTTACGTCAGGAAATAAAGTCTTTTGATCGCCTAGTACTTCAAGCTTTACCAAGTCATGTCCACCCAATAGTTCGCGTGCGAGCTTACATGTTCGCACTGCATCTTTAGCGGTATAGCAGCCCGCAGTATTGGGCAGGATGGTGTATTTATCAGGTGAAATAACATCAAGTAGGTTGGGCTCGTCCTTGTTCTGGCCGATATTGGTGCGGCGAACGGCAACGGTGACAATTTCAGCACCGCTAGCCTCTATGGCCAAGCGTGTTTCTTCCAGGTCTTTGTATTTTCCCGTGCCAACTAACAAGCGAGATTGGTAGGTTTTACCGGCAACGGTTAAAGGCGTATTAATATTCGTTGTATCTGTCATAGCTGTACTCTAATTGCTGCTTGGGTTGTAGTGCGTGCTAATATATTGAGTGATTTTTCTAATCTTGAAAGAAGGTCTTCAGATGTCTAGCCACCGCCAATTGCGACGACCACTTCTACCTTATCACCTTCTTTTACTTCGTAGGTATCGTGTTCACTACGGGAAATTATTTCTTCGTTTACTTCGATGGCGTAGCGTTTTCCCTCGAGATCCAGGTGCTGTGCCAGTTCACTCAGCTTGAGTGAAGTGCTTAGCTCATAGGGTTCGCCATTCAGGTTTATCATCATTGTCGTTTTCCACCAGGGTATATCTATATAACGCGGTCTAGTTGGCTTTTCTAAAGGCTAGAAAAAGACACAGCCAACCAGCAATAAAACTCAGGCCTCCAAAAGGCGTTATAGCCCCTAAGAGACGGACTGCTTCGCCAGTAAATGCCTCACTGAATGCAAGCCCATAGAGACTACCACAAAACACTATGATGCCAAGCAGGAAGAAGCTATAACTTGCGTTTAAAAGCTTTTGCGAATGTGGCAGAGGGGAAGCTTCCTTGAACAGGCTCAATATCCCGACCACTAGAATCCCGCATGAGTGAAACATCTGATAATGAACACCCGTTTGATACACTTCTAGCATGCGCTCGCTAATCATCGCTTTTAAGCCATGAGCGCCAAAAGCACCCAAGATCACTGCTAGCATGCATAGCAATGCGCCTATCATAAGCTGGGAATTAGGCTTCATAAGCGAACCTTTCTTTAGTATCGATGTTTAAAGCAGTAAGTGAACCACCCCAGACGCAGCCGGTATCGATAGCTTGAAATTGGTCTTTGTTTGCGCCAGTGAGCCCTGTATTACCCGAGAGTGCCGCCCAGTGTCCGAATATTAGCATGGTGTTGTCGGGCCGAGGCAGGCTGAACCAGGGGACATAGTTATCGGGGGCATCGTCGAGGGTTTCTTTGACGGCAAAGTCGAGCGCACCGTTTTGTTTAACAAAGCGCATGCGGGTAAAGTAGTTTGTAATAGCACGCAGGCGCATCATGCCCGTGTGGTGCTCAGACCAGAGTGCGGGCTCATTGCCATACATCAGGTCAAAGAATGCTTCGTAATCTCCGCGACATAACTCATTGGAAACTTCTTGATTGTAACGATAGGCTTGCTCTGTTGACCATATATGAGGAATGCCGGCGTGACTCATTGCAAGCTTCTGCTCTTTATCCCATATCATTAGAGGTTGATGGCGTAACCAGGTCATCAATTCATGGCAGTCATCTGCTGCAAAAATTTCAGCAAAGGTGTCTTTTCTTTTAGGCTGGCGCTTTAAATAGTAGGTAGCCAATAAGTGAAGGTCATGATTACCAAGAATAACCTTGGCAGGATGTCCGCCTTGGTTACCCAGGCTTTTGATCAGGCGCAGACAGTCAAGCGAGTCGGGGCCTCGATTTACAAGGTCTCCTGCGAACCATAGTTCGTCACGGTTCTGGTCAAAAGATATCTGGTCGAGTAGACGGGTGAGTGCTTGATAGCAGCCCTGAACGTCACCGATGGCATAACGAGCCATAAGCTTTCCTTGTTAGTTATTATTCGTAGGGAAGGGGATCGGCAGCGCTATTTTCTGAAAACGCTTCGAGTCGCTCTTGGCAAGCACCGCATTTGCCACAGGCCTTTTCTCTGCCGTTATAGCATGTCCAGGTTTTACCGTAGTTAAGTCCCATTGCCAGCCCTTTGCTCAGTATTTCTGTCTTATTGATATCCTGAAAAGGTGCAATAATATCAACCGCTTCGTAGTTAGCGATTTTAGAAACCGCATCCATCTTTTCGATAAACTCAGGGCGACAATCCGGATAAATAGCATGATCACCACCGTGGGCGCCGTAGTAGACGGCACTGGCTTTTATTGAAACTGCATAAGCGATCGCAAGAGAAAGCATTACCATATTACGGTTGGGGACCACCGTCGATTTCATGCTTTCTTCTTCATAATGCCCTTCAGGGATTTCAATGTCATCCGTGAGTGAGGAGCCGAGTAATAATTGATGGATTGCGGTGATGTCGACAATTTTATGAGGCAGGCCTAAGTCGTCACATACCTTCTGTGCGTAGTGAAGCTCTTTAGAATGCTTTTGACCATAGTTAAAAGACAGGGCGTAAACTTTCTTACCTTGAGCAATCGCTTGATTTAACAGGGTGAATGAATCCATTCCGCCGGAATAGATAACAACGACTTTATCGCTCATAGCTTCCTCATATAGTCCTTACAGTTGAATTGTGTGGCATTTTATCTCTGTGAACTGGAAAAAGACAGCGGGCTTAGGCCAGATGGTTCAAGGGAACAGAAGTTCGATCGATAATCTTTCTTAGTACAAAGCTGGAATGAACACCGGTAACGCCGGGTATGCGTGTTAGTTTGCCTAAGAGGAAAGCTTGATAGGCATCCATGTCACTCACCAATACTTCAATCATATAGTCCGCAGCTTGCCCGGTGATTAGCATGCATGAGAGTACCTCCGGGCAATCGCTCAATGTTTCCTCAAAGGTATCAAAGCGGTCGTTAGTATGTCTATCCATACTGATTTGTACTAGAGCTGTGAGCTTTAGCCCCAACTTTTCTCTATCTAATAAAGTGACGGTTTTAGATATGAGGCCGCTTTCCTCTAGTTGTTTGACTCTTCGTGAGCAGGGAGAGGGTGATAGGCCGACTTTTTCAGCTAATTCAAGATTGCTGATCCTTCCATCTTTCTGTAGAGCGTCAAGTATGCGCCGGTCAGTTCTATCAATCTTGATCATAGGGTTAGATATATATGCTAATAAAGGTTGCTTAAAAGGTTATTTATTGCTTAATTCTGGTTCAAATAAGAAATAAAAGCAATCTATAACTACATATTGACGCATATAATATCCCTATTGTTGAGCAGTACTCATCTCTCTAGAAATGTAAGGTATAGGAGCATCGCGATGTCATTTGACCACCGTAAATATCAGGCTTTTCCTCGTATAGAGTTGCCCTCGCGCCAGTGGCCTAATCAGCATATTGAGCGTGCGCCGATTTGGTCAAGTGTCGATCTTCGGGATGGAAACCAAGCCTTGATAGAACCCATGTCAGTTGAGCAGAAAAAACGCTTGTTCAAGTTGCTGGTCAAGGTAGGGTTTAAGGAAATTGAAGTCGGCTTTCCAGCGGCATCGCAGCCTGATTTTGACTTTGTTCGTTGGGTGATTGAAGAGCAACAGGTCCCGGATGATGTAACTTTGCAGGTTTTGACCCAGGCACGGCCCGAGTTAATCGAGAGGACATTTGAGTCTTTGAAAGGTGCGCGTAGAGCGATTGTTCACGTTTATAACTCCACTTCTACGGTACAGCGGGAGCAGGTTTTCAAGCTTGGAAAGCAAGGTATTATTGATATCGCCGTAGCGGGTGCCCAAAAGGTTCTAGGCGAAGCAGAAAAAGCGCCAGAAACAGAATGGGTTTTCCAGTATTCACCAGAGAGCTTTACCGGGATAGAAGTCGATTTCGCGGTAGAAGTCGTCGATGCGGTAACTGATGTGTGGCAACCAAGTGTAGAAAAGCCCTGTATCATTAATTTGCCTGCCACGGTGGAAGTGTCTACGCCGAATGTTTTTGCTGACCAAATTGAGTGGTTTGGAAGTCACGTTAAACGTCGAGACGCTATTATCTTGAGCGTGCATACCCATAACGATCGAGGTTGTGGTGTGGCTGCAGCAGAACTAGCTGTTATGGCCGGAGCCCAACGAGTTGAGGGTACCTTGATGGGGAATGGCGAGCGAACGGGAAATATGGATGTCATTACCATGGCGATGAATCTGTATAGCCAAGGTATCGACCCTGAATTGAACTTCTCTGATATGGATGAAATTATCCATACAGTTAAGGCGTGTACACAAATAGATGTTCACCCTCGACACCCTTACGCTGGCGACTTGGTGTTTACCGCTTTTTCTGGCAGTCATCAGGATGCGATTAAAAAATGCTTGTCTGTGCGTAAAAAAGAAGATCCATGGCAAGTTGCTTATTTGCCGATAGACCCGACTGATTTGGGGCGTAGTTATCAGGAGGTTATTCGTGTTAACTCGCAATCGGGCAAAGGCGGTATCGCATATAGCCTAGAGCGTGATTATGGCTTGAATTTGCCTCGCTGGTTACAGGTGGAATTTAGCTCAGCAGTACAAAAAGAAGCGGAGCTTAGCGGAGGTGAAGTTGATTCCGATAGAATCTGGGCGCTTTTCAGGGAAACATATATTGAACAGCAGTCTCCAGTGCATCTAGGGCCTTTTGAGATGAAGCGCTCAACGCATGACAGTATCGAGGCCCAGATCTTTACTGCTCAAGGTTCGGTGAATGTATCAGGTCAGGGACATGGTTTGATGGATGCTTATGTTGATGCCATGAATGCGCAATTTTCGTGTGATATGAAGGTATTGGAGTATTCTGAACATGCGCTTGATCATAGGACCGATGCTGAAGCAGTGACCTATGTTCAGGTCAACATCAATGGCCAGCGCTTCTCGGGGGTGGCGATTCATGAGGATATTGTTACGGCATCTTTGAATGCAGTGATGAGTGCTTATAATCAGTTTATAGCCAAGCAAAACGGAGCCAGCAATAGACTTACTGGCACTTTATAGCCGACTAAACTTTTAGCAGGTTAATAATTTGCAAGGTAGCCTGATTGAAGGAGGGTGAAGGGAAAAATTGTGATAGCATCAGCTCATCATAATTTTTACTGAGTAATAACAATAGGGAACGATATGAAGAAAACACTTTTATTTGCAGTAATGCTAAGCTCTGCCAGCACAGCATCCGCGGGCTTTTTTGACTCGATCTTTGGTAAGAAAGAGGCGGCTCCAGTTGCTCAAACTACCATGACAAATGAAGTAGCAAAAGCTGCGAGTGAAGAGGTGCCAGCAGAAGCATCTGAGACGGGTTCTATGGTTGATATGGCGATGGGGTTATTGCCTACTTTGACTCAAGGGTTGGGAGTTTCTAGTGACCAGGCTGAAGGTGGAATGGGTGCTTTGTTAAAGTTGGCGCAGACAACTCTTTCAGGCGATGAGTTTGGTTCTTTGAGTGAAGGCATTCCTGGTATTGAGGGTATGTTGGCGGCTGCGCCGAGTTTGGGTGATAGCTCAGGCGCGGGCTTAGGTGGCATACTGTCTAAAGTAAGTGGCGCATCAGGTTCACTAGGCGCGCTAGGAGAAGTCACAAAACAGTTTGAAGCCTTAGGCTTGAGCCCGGATATGGTGCTGAAGTTCGCACAGATGGCCATTGAATATTTCTCTGGAGACTCTAAGTCATCTGATGAGCAAGGTTCAGGTATCGATATTGGTGGTTTACTACAGAAAGGCTTAGGTGCAATTTTGTAGTTCTATCGCAAATTACGAATAAAAAAGGGTGCTATGAGCGCCCTTTTTTATTGCGATAAGTGACGGCTTTACTTTCCTGCGCTTTCTAAAGGAAGTAGCTTTAATTCTACACGGCGATTAGCCTGACGGCCTTCGGCAGTGTCATTAGAAGCAACTGGGAAGCGTGGCCCTTTACCCGAAGAGTGAATGCGCCCAGAGGCAATGCCACGAGTCTGGAGTGCATACTTAACGCTGTTAGCACGCTGTTCGCTGAGAGTCTGATTAAACGATAGCGCGCCAGTGGAGTCTGTATGCCCGGTGATTTCAATTGCAGTCTTATCAAATTCCTTTAAGACCAGTGATACAGAATGAATGATTTTCTCAAAACTGGCCTGTAAATCCGACTTACCCGTTTCAAAGGTAATGTTGCCAGGCATCACTAAGATTATTTCGTCGCCCACACGCTTAACGCTTACGCCGCTATTTTTTAGCTGGTGCCTTAGTTTTGCTTCTTGCTGGTCCATGTAATAACCCGCACCACCACCAATAGCGCCACCGGCAACGGCACCAATAAGTGCGCCTTTGCCTCGGTCAGACTTACTCGAGGTTGCAACCCCGATCAGTGCTCCCGCGACTGCCCCGGTCACTGCGCCTGTCGTTGCGCTTGATACTTCTTCTTCACCGGTATAAGGGTCATAGGTCATACAAGCACTGGTTAAGGATGCTAGAACAGTAAGGCTTACGATTTTCTTATTCAACATGAGTTTGCTCCATTATTTCCGTATATATAAATAGTGCTAAAAGGTGCTTAGACTTCGTCTACGTCAACTTGTCCGGATAGCCTGCGCCGAATATGAGACCAGCTCATGCCCAAACATAGAATTGCAGATATAAAAATTTCTAATAACCAGACGAAAGCACTGGGTTCACTTATGCTAATTAAGCCAATATCGATTAATGCCCAGATAATAATCGCGACGAGCAGCGCTGCGAGGGTGAGCCCGACGGGCCCTAAAGATTTTAGCGTAGCTCTAACGTAAATAACCCAGCCAATGATTAAGGCGACTGCTGATAAGGCTAACCAGGGTGTTGGTTCTGATATAGAAGAGAGCAACCAGTGGTAATAAGAAAAGGTGCTTGGGTTGTAGCTCAATAATACAAGTAATAAAGCGAAAACGAAGCGAATCGCGATGCCTTTGGATGTAATGCTCTTCATTCAATGGGAACCTGTTAAAGAATATTTATCTTCTTAGTATAATAAGCAATGCACATTATAAATACTTACCAATTAGATACCTTGTTCGTTCTGCTGCAAAGCCCACAATTGGGCATATAGACCTTGCGCTTTGATAAGAGAGTGGTGGCTTCCTTGCTCGACCACGCCACCCTTATCAATGACAATAATACGATCAGCATCGACAACGGTGGAAAGGCGGTGGGCGATAACTAGACTGCTCTTACCTGCCGATACTTCTCTGATTGCCTCCATCACTGCGGACTCAGATGCGCTATCAAGCGAGCTGGTTGCCTCGTCAAATAGCAGTATTGCCGGGTTCTTGAGGATGGTTCGGGCAATGGCAACACGTTGTTTCTCGCCACCGGAAAGTTTAAGACCTCTTTCCCCGACTTGAGTTTCATATTGCTTGGGTAAGCCCTCAACAAAGTCTTTCAAATGAGCAAGTTCGATTGCGTGCTTTACTTCTGCATCGCTTGCACCAGGGCGACCATAGCGTACGTTTTCAATCAGGCTGGTATTAAATAGAACGGTGTCTTGAGGCACTACGCCAATCGCTGCGCGCAAACTGTGTTGGGCGCAGTGCTTAATGTTCTGATCATCAATCAGAATCGCACCTTTGCTGGTGTCGTAAAAACGAAATAGTAGCTTCGCGATAGTTGATTTTCCGGCGCCGCTGCTACCAACAAGCGCTACTTTTTCTCCTGGCTGCACGGTAAAACTGAGATTGCTCAGAATCGTTCTACTTGGCTCATAGGCAAAGGAAATATCTTTAAACTCGATCTTCCCGTTTGATACTGTCAGGGGCTGAGCGTTTTGCGTGTCGACAACCAAAGGTGCTTCTTTAAGCAGGCCAAACATACGTTCTATATTGGTCATCGAGCTTTTGATCTCTCGATAGACGAAGCCCAAGAAGTTTAAGGGTAGGAATATTTGCATCATAAAGGCGTTAACCAATACGAAATCACCTAAAGTCATACGTCCGGTGCTGACTTCATGAGCTGCCAGTACCAGCATGGCGGTTAGCGATGAAGAAATGATCAGTGCTTGTCCGCCATTCAGTGCAAATAAAGTGAGACGGTTTTTGCGCTTTGCTTGCTCCCACTTTTCTAGTTCTTTATCGTAAAGGTCCGCTTCATATTGCTCGTTAGTAAAGTACTTAACGGTTTCATAGTTGAGTAGGCTATCAATTGCCCGGGTGTTACTTTTGCTGTCAGCCTGATTCGCTTCGCGAATAAACTGGGTGCGCCAGTCAGTGGTGGTCTTGGAGAACCAGACATAGGCGATGACTGATATCAGTACGATCAAGGCAAACTCGAAGCGATATTGTTGCCATAAAATACCCATGACCAGAAACAGTTCGAGAAAGGTGGGGACAATATTAAACACCAGAAAGCGCATCAAAAAACTAATGCCATTTGTGCCGCGCTCAATGTCGCGAGATAAACCACCCGTTTGGCGGTTCAAGTGAAAGCTTAGACTTAATGCATGAAGGTGCTCGAAAACTTTTAGTCCTACGCGACGCATCGCTCTTTCGGTCACGCGTCCGAATAGGGTGTCGCGGATTTCGCCTAGTAACACATTCATCAGCCGTACCAGACCGTAGGCGAGTAATAAGCCCAAAGGTACAACGAGCAGGGATAGTTCATTATCAGCTAGTTGTTGGTCTAGGTCATCGACGACGTGCTTGAGAATAAAGGGCATGGTAACGCTAGCGACTTTTGCTGCAACCAGACATAACAGAGCGAGAGCGATGCGCTGCTTGTATTCCAAAAGGTAGGGAATGATTTGCTTGATGATTGACCAGTCAATTTCTCGATTGGGGTCAAAGTCTGAACGCATACCGCGCATGTGAAGTATCCTAAGGAAAGAAAGCGCTTAGTGTAGCGTAAAAGGGATAAGTGCCAAAGCGCAATGGATCAGATATGATCTTACTATTCGACGCCCTCTATTTTAGGAGAACTTAGTTTTGTCAGCTCAGCGATTAGTTAAAGTACTAGCGCCAATTGTAGTGTTGTTGCTATGCCTTTTGTTGGCCTATCAGATAAGTCAGTCGCAACCACCCGCGAGCAAGGGGCGTCCTTCAAAGGCAAATCCTTTATTGGTCGAAGTGGATAAAATAGCGCCTCGGGACTTTCAGGTCACGGTAGAGTCCTATGGTGTTCTGAAGGCTAATACCCGGACGAATCTGTTGTCCCTGGTCTCGGGACAGGTTTTAAAGGTCAGCCCTGCTTTTCAGCGGGGTGCTTTTGTCCAAGAGGGTCAAGTCCTGTTGGTGATCGATCCGCTTGAATATGAGGTGAGCTTGCAAACTGCGCGTAGTGATTTGGCTAATGCGGAGTTAGCTCTGGCGGAGGAGGAAGCGCGTTCCGAGCAAGCACTTCGGGATTGGCGTACCCAAGAAAAAATCAATAGTACACCGGCGCGTGATTATGCGCTGCGTTATCCTCAGCTAAAAGCGGCCAAGGCTAAGTTGGAGACGGCTAAAGCCAAGCTATCCTTGGCGCAGAAAAACTTGGAAAGAACTAAAGTTCGAGCACCCTATGATGGTCGTTTGATAGAAACCTTCGTCAATAAAGGCAGTGTCATCAGTACTTCCACGCCCGTGGCAGAGCTTTATTCTAGTGAGTCTTTGGAGCTTAGCTTACCCATAGCTAGTAGGGATCTCGCATTTCTGGACTTACCTTCATCAGAGAGCTATCAGGATACCTCTTCATCAGCTTATGTCCGCATCGAGAACTCCTTAGTTGTACCAGCTGAATATTGGCAAGCAATGATTGTCGGTACTGAGGCGCTGGTTGATGCTGAAAACCAACAAATCTATGCGCTGGCAAAAATAGTGAAGCCGCTCACTTCTGAGAAATCGGAAAGGCCGGTACAAGCGCTAAAGGTTGGACAATATTTGCATGCAAACATACAAGGGAAAACTATAGATGAGGCGATATTAGTGCCGAATTCGGCGATCTATCAGGGCACGTATGTCTATGTTGTAGAGAAAATAGAAAAACAGGATGTGCTTGCCAGGCGGGAAGTAAACGTTCGTTGGCGCAATGAGGAACTTAGCCTGATTGAATCTGGTTTAAATATTGGCGACCTGCTAGTTAGAACACCTTTGGGGCAAGTGACGAGTGGTACGCGCGTGGCGATCGATAAGCGAGTAGAGGGCGCTGCAGACAAGCATCAAGGAGAATCACCTTGATTGCATGGTTTGCTCGAAATGATGTTGCGGCAAATTTATTGTTGCTGACCATTCTGGCTTTAGGTCTAGGCTCATTGCATTTCTCAATTCCTTTGGAGGTGTTTCCCAGTATAGAACCGCGCTCGGTGCGCGTCACCATCGCGATCCCGGGAGCGATGCCAGAAGATGTCGAGACCAGTGTCAGCATAAAACTCGAAGAAGCCGTGCAAGACCTAGAGGGTATAGAGGATGTAGTGAGTAATGCCAGTGAGGGGCAGTCCCTTCTGATTATTACTCTGGATGACAACTACGACCCACAGACTTTGCTAACAGAAATAAAGAATCGCATTGATGCGGTGAATAATTTGCCTGCGGATGCAGAGCGGCCTGTGGTGAGTTTAAGCAAGCGGAAACGGGAAGTTATTAGTGTCGCGGTGTCTGGCGATTTATCGGAACGGGAAATTCGCCAACAGGCACAGCATGTACGTGATCAATTGCTTGATATTGAAGGGATTACCCAGGTTGAATTAGACGGTGTGCGTGATTATGAAATTAGCATTGAAGTTAACGAGCGGGTATTACAGAAGTATGGACTGAGTCTGTCGCAAGTGGCTTTGGCGATTCAGCAACACTCAAGAGATATCTCTGCCGGAAGCTTAAAAAGTAATGGCGGTGAAATTCTGATTCGCTCTAGTGGGCAGGCTTATAACAAACTAGAGTTTGAGCAGATTCCTGTGCTGAGTCGAGCTGATGGTAGTAGCGTCACGGTTGCAGACTTGGCCAGTGTTAATGATGGCTTTGAGGAAAGCGCCATACTGACCCGCTTTAATGGTCGGCCGGCGGCCTTGGTCGATGTTTATCGTGTCGGTCAGCAAAGTGCTATCGATGTGGCGGATAAAGTCAGGGCCTATTTGCAGGAAGCTGAGTCTTCATTACCCGAAAGCGTTCAGCTTGATGCTTGGCATGACCGCTCAAAAATCGTTAAAAAGCGTCTGAAAACGCTTTCAGATAATGCCATACAGGGCGGTATATTAGTCCTGCTCTTGCTGACTTTGTTTCTGCGTCCTGCCATTGCTTTTTGGGTCTGCATTGGTATACCGGTTTCCTTTATGGGCGCATTGTTAGTGATGCCATTGTTCGATATTACCATTAACGTGATTAGCCTCTTCGGCTTTATTGTTATTCTGGGGATAGTCGTCGATGACGCCATTGTTACCGGCGAGAATATATACTCTCACCTGCGGCGTTCTGAGTCAGGTTTGGAAGCCGCGATCAATGGCACTAAAGAAGTCGCAGTTCCGGTAACCTTTGGTATTTTAACGACGATCGCAGCTTTTCTTCCCATTGCGTTTATTGAAGGCGTGCGCGGGCAATTGTTTGCGGCGATTCCGGTTGTTGTGATTCCTATATTGGTATTTTCTCTAATTGAGTCCAAGCTTGTTTTACCAGCTCACTTGAAGCGAATTAAGCTACAACCTCAAAATCAAAGCTCAGCCTTGGTGGCTGGCTTATCTCGTTTTCAGCAGCGCTTTGCCGACGGTTTTGAAAGTGTTGTCTTGCACTACTATCAGCCAGCACTTCAGTTGGCCTTGAAGTATCGCTACCTTTGTCTGGCGCTTAGTTTTGGTCTCTTATTTATTTTGTATGCCTTGGTTTCGACTGGGTGGATGAAGTTCATATTCTTCCCGAAGGTTCAAAGTGAGTTGGCACGTGCTAACCTGGAAATGCCTATAGGAACACCCGTCGAAGTGACTGATCGATATGTCTTGTCAATGCTGGGAGCTGCCCGTGAGCTTCAGGATAAGTATCACCTGGAAGGCGAGGCGGTGATTCGAAATATCATGGCAACAACTGGCTCTTCTGGTGGTTCGAGCCATATTGGGCGCGTGATATTTGAAATTACGCCGCCAGAAGAGCGTACTTTGGATATCACCAGTCGCGAGCTGGTTAATGAGTGGCGTGCATTAATTGGCCATGTGCCGGGCGCAGAGAAGTTAACTTATCGTGCTGAAATTGGTCGAGTCAGTGACCCGATTGATATCAAGCTGAGTGCGCAGGACTTTAATGCTCTCTCAGGTATTGCTGAGCTAATAAAAGAAAAGTTGGCAAGCTACCCGGGGGTATTTGATATTTCCGATAGCTATTCAGACGGTAAAGAGGCGATTGAGATAGTGCTTTTGCCTCAGGCTTCAGTATTAGGCCTGACACGTCAGGATATTATGTCTCAGGTGCGTGAAGCCTTTTATGGCTACGAGGTGCAAAGAATTCAGCGTGGTCGTGATGATATCAGGGTTGTGGTGCGTTATCCGAAGAGTGATCGGCAGTCTATTCGTTCACTGGAAGAATTCTTGATTCGTAATGCCCAGGGAAGTGCTGTGCCGCTCTCTCAAGTCGCGAGCTTACGAGCAGAGTCAACGCCGGCTGTTATTAGTCGTTTGAATCTGAAGCGTACTATTAGCGTTCGGGCTGATGTCGACAAACAAGCAACCAATATGTTGGTGTTGCAACAGGAGCTACGAGATTATATTGACCGGCAGCTTGGGCAGTTTCCGGGTGTGAGCTACAGTATGGAAGGTGAAGCGAAAGAGCAGCGCCAGTCTTTCGGGAGCTTGAAATGGGGCGTCTTATTTGTGCTGTTTATAATTTATAGCTTATTGGCGATCCCATTTAAGTCTTACTTGCAGCCGGTGGTCGTCATGGCGGTGATTCCTTTTGGCGCAATCGGAGCCATTGCCGGGCACTGGATTATGGGGATGGACCTGACGCTAATTAGCTTGCTGGGAATGTTGGCGCTTACGGGAATTGTCGTGAACGATAGCTTGGTTCTGGTGGATTTTGTTAACAAGCGCCGCAAGGAAGGCAGGGACTTATTGCTAACAGTTAGCGGTGCAGCTGCTGCACGATTCCGCCCAGTTATTCTTACCTCTTTGACCACCTTCTTTGGTTTGATGCCATTGCTGTTTGAACAGTCAACCCAGGCTCAGTTTCTGATTCCGATGGCGGTCTCTTTAGGCTTTGGTATTGTTTTCGCTACCTTAATTACCCTAGTGCTGGTGCCGGTAAATTATTTGGTGATTGCCGATATACAGAGACTGTTTCGCAAGCAAGCACTTAGCGACTAAACTGGCAGTAGCGGTGTGCCAGGCTAATCATGGCTTGATCTTCCGTCTCGAGTATAAGTTCTTTATCTTCGATATAAGAGAGTGCCTGCCCACTCAGCTGATTGCTACTTTGGCTCTGTTCCAGGTAGCAATATTGTTCAGAGGGAGTTTGTAGGTCATCTGGCTCGTAAGTCTTACCTGTTACCACATATTCACCTGTCGATATAAGTGTGCGGTGAAACACGGTAAAGGAGGTATCAATAAAGGCTTTGTCTGGATTGTTATTTGAATCTTGAGCCTCAGAGATAATCTTTAGGGCATCACTAGTCTTTCGGTCTGAGGCGGACTTGAGTATCGATTCGGTATAGGTGATATCGCTGCTGAAAAAGCTGCCTGAGCTTGAGAGCAACCACCAGATAGCCGCAGCTGTTAGGGCAAGCACGCAGAGGCTGACGGTGATGTGCATGGCCATCAGTGTGCGACGAGAGCTCTGCTGGAACTGATAAAGAGAGGAGAGCTCCAGTTGTTTATCCACTTGGGTATCTATAGCACGATTCATCGCATCGAAGTTGTGCGAGACGGACTCGTATTGCTCAGACTCTTTATCGCCTGTTGTTTGTTCACTTGCTTGCTTAGCCATCACTATGCCCGTTATTAGGCTTGGTTTCATCACGGCCTTTAGTATTGTTTTCCTTTAGGTCTTGCTCATCAAAGCTGTGATTCTCGGCAAGTTTGAGTAGCGACTTATCCTCCGTATACAAAGGTACGTGTACGATTTCCTTTTTGATGATCTCGACAGGAACTTCAACCTTAACCACTTTCTCGACAGGCACTTCTTTGATGACTTCGGTGGCGACTTCTTTTATCACGGGGCGGCGCTGCACTTGTCTCCAGTAGATGATAAGGCGGCGGGCGCTATTGAAAGCTTTCTTGGTAATTGAAGGGATGCTGTCTCGATCTGCTTTATAGTCTGCAATTGATGGGTCTCGAATAACGTAGGATGCAAAGGCCAATAAGATGCCAGTCACGGCAATAAGCAAAGCAAGGCTACCAAACCATAGTGTTGCAATGGTCATCACATCCTTTCTGCCCAGGTCAGCTGCAGACTCTTTGTTATACCACCATTGAGCCATGCGGTAGACTTGGTTGTCGCCAACTTTCAGGTTGACCAGATTACGCAGTTCAACGCGCTGTTTGCTCTTGTCAAAGATAGTCTGATCGAGTTCTTTAATAATGGCATCATTTTCAGAAAGCTGTTTGAATTCCTTTTCTCGTATTTGCTCATTCTCGCCTTGCTGTTCTTGGAATTTCTTTTCGACACGTGCCAATTCCTTCATATGAGTTTGAATGACCGATTCGATATCTTTTTCGCGGGCTCCTAGACTCTTGCTGAGCTTCAGTGATAGCGCCTGAATTTTTTGGTTTAGCGTATCTTCTCGTGCCTGATAGCGATCTTTGACGGCCTCGATATCCTGGTTATAAGTGGCTCGGAGTGTCTTTTGTTTGTCTGAGTCACTGAGTTTATTCAGTGCAAGGCGTAGGTCTTCAACCTTCTTCTCTTGCGTTTCGACGAGAGCATTCTGTTCTTTCTTAACTGAGTTTTCAGAGAAGAAGCCTGCATCAGCGATTTTCTTCTCTCGCTTCACTCGAAGCTCTTTTAGATAGGCTTGTTCATTGGCAAGCTGTTGTTGAAGGCTTCGGCGTTGAGTGTCTAGCTCACTGCTGGCATTGAGCGTCATTTGTCGTGAAGCCTCAATCAGTGCATCCAGTTCCTTCTGACGGTCAGCGCGTAAAGCTTTGAGCTGCTCGCGTCTATCTTCAATTTGCGCAGATAGGCCTTTGATATATTCATTTTGAGTTGCAGCGCGTAAGCCCTGAATGCGGTCCTGAATTACTTCTGCTTGGCGAGAACGCTCTTCTGATATGATGGCATGACGCTGGCTGTATTCGGCTTCAATTTGCGAAGAGCTTAAGCTTGCCAGACGAGTGCGCCGTATTTCGAGTGGTTCAATTTCCTCTTCGACGGCCACTAGTTCTTTCTTATGTTTATCGATTGAGAAAATCAGGGCATGAAAGTTTCTTTCGAAACCATTGAGGGCTGATTCAAAAGTGATAAAGGCTAGAAAAATTAGGGAGGTACCGAAGATAAACTTCCACTTTGTATTGCTGGTTTTATAGGTCGCCGCAACAAAAGGAATTTTGGTGATTTCGACAATCGCGACCATCAAAAAAGGCATCATGGCGATAAACACATTGGTGTAATCGCCAAAGCCCAAACCCTGAGGGCGATTATTTTCTATCTCGGTGAACGAACTGATGCCTTGCATAATGGAGATGGCAAAGCCGATAATCACGGCGCATATCTCAACCGCCCAGGCAAAGAATATTAGCTTTTTGCCAATGCTCTCGCGTTCCGGGTTTATCGTTAAAGAGGGTGCTTGAACCGGCTCAATTGAACTGGTAACGGTTTGAGCTTGGCCGTTTGTCATGCCTTTGGGTTTCCGTTATTGTTATTTTTTCGATTGTTTGTGTATGTTATCGAAGTTTTACGCTTAAGCTACTTCGTTCACACTATCTTCTAATAGTGAGTTAATTCGCTATCTAAATCAGTGACTCAGGTATGAAAAATAGTATTGTTCTCGCTAGTTTGCTTTTTCTGCTTCTTACTAGTGCCTGTACTACCCGGCAATTGGCGGAAGTATCTCCTCTTGAAGAAGATGTGTCAAAGCTTGAGAAGCTTAGTCCTGAAGAGAAGCAGAGCAAAGAGAATGAGACAGCGGAAAAGAAAGCCAAAAAAGAAAGTCAGGCCGCTACTAAGCAGATAGAGCCAGAATCACCTTTGCAAAAACAAGCTGAAAAGGCATCCCAAAAAAAGCTCGGGCAGCCTTCCGATAAAACACAGGCTAAGCAAAAAGAGAGGCAAACTTCGCAGAAGTCGGTGGAAGCTTTGGAGCAAGAGTATTCAACTGAGCCTTCAAGTATGCGCTCAAGGGATGAGTTGGAGAAGAGTAGCGATAAGGCTTCGAAGAATACATACTCTCCTATGAAAGATAGTGCAGCGGCTTCGGCTAAAGAAGATCAACAGGATGGCGTGGGAAAAAATGCGCTTGAACAACTAGAGCAAGCAGCTGGTGGAGAAAAAGCAGGCACGAAGTATTTAAAAGATAAAGATGATGAAGACCCTTCCTTGGAAATAAATGGAGTGCTTAGTGATAGCGATACTGAAGGTAATGCTTACCATATAGAGGGTGATGATGCCCCTGTAACGATTCTGGGAGAGGGGGGGGAAGTGATTATTTTACAAAAAGATCGTGAGCAAACATCCACTTTTCGGAAACGGAGAACCTGGAATATGCAGCGTCAGTTCTAAGTTAATACAGCTTGTTTGCGCTCTAAAGCGATGATTATCTAGGGCTTGATGCTGACTGCTTCACGTATCATGGGATGAAAGCTTGCTCTATACTTGCGTCATTTGTAGGATAGCCTCTAATTGCCGAAAGGAGGTCTGGGAGAGTTTGATGAAAAAGTTGAGTGCATGTGTCCTGATTGCCGTATCGCTGCTTATGGGTGGCTGTCAGAGCTTTCAAAAAGATAGGGACTTGGAACTGTATATTGTTGGTGCTGGCTTGAGCTATGCGATTGGTAAACATGTTTGTCGTCATAGTGAATTCGTTGAAACCTGTGGTGTAAGTGCCGCGGCTACCTTTATCGTTTGGTACTAAGCTTTATTTATGTCGGAAGACCTTCTTCGCCTGGATAAACAGGTTTGTTTTTCTTTATATAGTGCTTCCAATGCGATGGTTCGAGCCTATCGGCCATTCCTTAAATTACTGGACCTGACCTACCTTCAGTACATTGTCATGATGGTATTGTGGGAAAAAGACGAAATCAACGTCAGTGATTTAGGGGAGCGGGTTCATCTGGACTCAGGAACCTTAACACCTTTATTAAAGCGTCTTGAAGCGAAAGGCTTATTGAGTCGAAGTCCTGGTCTTCGTGATGAGCGAGTAAAAATTCTTACTTTGACTGAAAGTGGTCGCTCTCTAAAAGCTGAGGCGCAAGCGGTACCTGAGCAAATGCTTTGCAAGCTTGACCTACCTCCTGAGCAGTTACAAACCTTAAAGCAGCAATGCGAGGCGCTGCTCAAAGTACTGTAATTGTTTCCTTTAAGACTAGTGTGCAGCAAGCCAGCTGGTGAGCCTATTCTCTTGTCTGAGGTGCGGTTGTAAGGCATCAAGCCAGGTCTGTAACTTCTCCAGATACAGTTTTTGGCACTGTTCAATTTTTTTCTGATCCCATGCCAGCTCTTCTAATAGCTCATGATAGGCTTGCTCTGTTCTGTTCACGCGAGCCAGATAGTCTTTGCCGAGTATTAAGCAAACGGCTTTGCGGTAGCGCTGCTCATCGAGTGAAACCTCAGCTTCGTAGTCTTCTTCGCCGCCATAAGGAATAGATTGCCTGATTAGTAGAAATGCTTCCGTTGCTTCCAGAATAAAGTCGCTGTCATGGTGGTTCAGGTTGATAAGCATAAGGGTCGAGAAGTTATCCAGTGCAAATACTTCTTGCCCGGATACGCCTAAATCAAACTGACTAACCAAGGCTCTGCCTAGTTCAAACCACAAATATTTTTCAACGGCTGCGCTGTATATCGCTTCTTGTATACCCTCTTGTTGAGGGTATTTGGCAATTAGGCCTTGATCTAGTTGGTATAGAAAGGAGAAGGGGATGTCGATCTTTATATCAACCTGGCTGGTTTGTTTGTTGTTCGAGCTTGCAGTGTCAAGTGCTAAAGGTTGGCTCGTTGTAGCCTGGTCAGCTTGGTGAAAGTGATAAATGATGCTTTGTTTTAAAATAAGGTCTTGTTCACTAAATATTCGCAAGCGTTCGAAAACTTGAGACTTTTTCAGACGTGTAATTAGCTTGGTATCGTATTCACTCTTAGCGTCAGTTTGAAATGATAAGTCTGATGGCTGTTGAGGCTCAGTAATAGAGATCGATGCGTAGGTGCTGAAGGTTAGGGTTGACGTTATAAGCAGGAGCAGTAATCTGATATGTATAGA
>NZ_LWGA01001450.1:0-998 GCF_001635235.1 Oleiphilus sp. HI0117
CGTGACAACCATGTTGCGACATCGCACACAGGCCAAAAAGTCGGTGCAATAGATTTTATTGCCTTCTCTGTCGGTTTTCTGGCCTGAGTCCGCACACTTTGCCACTGAGGTATTCTGCTCAATGCCTCGAACGTTATCGGTCAGCTCTTTGACACGACTACGTCCCATGAAGTTAAAGTTTTTCTCTGCCTCTTTCGGTGCTTCCAAATAGTGTGAATCAGAGACTTTGACCGAATGCCCCGCGAGGGCGGCGGTGACGAAAGGATCACCACCCGACAGCTCAAAAATGCGATTCTCAAAGGTCTTGCGAAAGCGTGAAACATTGACCTTGAGCGGCTTGCCGTTGTCGTCCAGCAATTGCCGATCCGCGACCCACTTGGAAATGTTCTGTGCAAGTAAAGTAGAGCTCAACGCTGTCCCTTGATCTGCGTTTGCATTACTAGTCGCTCGATAAACCAACACCAAGTCCGAGTTCATCTCCTGACGTACTGATGCATTGCATTGAATAATGTGTTGGATCATCACAGCAACATCGGCTAGCACCGTTTGCACATTTTCGACTCTTTTTTGATGGCGTAAAACTTGAACCTTGGTGGCATTACCTCGACGCTTATACAGCACCAACAGCTTTCGATTTTCCTTCAAGGGGTGCTCTTGAATCGAATCGGTCGTCATTTCCAACAAAGGCGTCGTATTCATCCCTGACCGCAACGCAATCGCACACATCAAAATCGTTAATTCATAGCCGGTTAACGGCGCTTTCTTTTCTAAAATGGCATTCACATCGTCACTCAAGGCGTATGCAAGTCGTCGTCGCTCTGCTCTGGAAAAGGCTAACTGTCCTTTCACTTTTCGATTGGAATTTGGAAAGGGGTTTTGAGGAAAATCCACCCCATTGATCCAATCCATGCCCTGCATCTTGACTAACACTGACTTGGTGTGGGTGTAAAAACCTTTGGCTGAAGTGCCGTTCGGATACGCTGTTTTTACATGGCTGA
>NZ_LWGA01001451.1:0-759 GCF_001635235.1 Oleiphilus sp. HI0117
AGGATGAGTCTGGCAAAGTGGTTTACGATGCAAGAACTGCAGCCTACGAAGAAAATGAAATCAAAGAAAACAAACGCTTTGCTATCGGACACCCCTGTGTACAGTGTCACGTAGCGTTTGAACCGACAAACCCGCCTAAAGATCCAAATGAGCCTAAGTGGGAAAACCTGAGTGCAACAATTGGTAACCAACACACGCGCCAGCCTATGGCTTTTTTCCAAGGTGTGCCTGAAGACCATTTAGCGAACCAAGCAGTGATGGCAGGACGTTTAGGAACAATTGACACGTCGATTGTAGCGTCTGATTGGAGCCACAACCCGGGTACGCAAAACAATATTATGGACTTCCATAACAAGCGTGTCTTTGAGCATGAAATGAAAGACCCGGTCACGGGTGAAGTTTCAACAGCGCGCACTCGTCACGTACTGAAAGGCGGTGAAGATAGTGTCGGTGAACACCTAGCGCTGATTCGTGTTTATGTGAATATCGGTATGTGTACAGAAGAATGCTGGGTGCCTAACTTTCCGCATCCTGGGCAGCATTTCGGCCAAGGCAATAAGCAAAGCCCAATGCGTATTATGCAATGTGCAAACGAATGTGATGCGTGGAACTATGCCGATGCAAAAATGGATGACCTGGCTGCGTTCTTGATTACTGGCGGCCCGACCTATCTACTAGCATCTCAAGACCTGGATGGCAAAGCAGGTAAGGATTATATCGATTTGGATAAGGTTCCAGAAGGCCGCAAAGTTTTTGCTC
>NZ_LWGA01001452.1:0-614 GCF_001635235.1 Oleiphilus sp. HI0117
TTCTGTTATTTTTATACCTCTGGTACGACCGGGCTGCCGAAAGCGGCTATTTTGACTCATGGACGTTTTATGAAAGCCTTTGGTGGTGCGGGACTGGCATGTTTACAGCTGACACCGCGTGACCGAGCTTATGTGACCTTGCCATTTTATCATGGTACAGCCTTGGTAGTTGCATGGGGCAGTGTCTTGGCTGGTGATGCCTGCTTGGTTATGGCGCGACAATTCTCTGCTAGTAGATTTTGGTCTGAGGTAAGACGAACGCAAGCAACTGCTATTTGTTATGTTGGTGAGTTGTGTCGCTATTTGATGTCTCAGCCAGAAAGTGCTGATGATAAAAATCATCAGGTAAGAATGATTTTTGGTAACGGTTTGCGAGCAAACCTGTGGGCGGGTTTTAAACAGCGCTTTGGTGTCGATAAGGTGATGGAGTTTTATGGCTCTAGTGAGGGGAATGTAGGTTTTCTCAATATATTCAATCATGATTTTACCGTTGGCTTCACGACAATCCCTTACGCCATTGTCGAGTATGATTTAGAAGAAGATTGTCCAGTCAGGCATCACGATGGCTTCCTGCGACGGGTCAAAAAAGGACAGGCGGGATTACTATTGGGTGA
>NZ_LWGA01001453.1:0-850 GCF_001635235.1 Oleiphilus sp. HI0117
GATTTAGCAAGTGTATCGCAGTATATCGAAGATGAGGGGATGACAGCCAAACAGATTTCATATTTACAAGTTAACGATACTGACAAAGCGCTTGCTTCAATTGCTTCACTTAATCGACAGAGGTTTTGCGGAAAGTTAGTTGGTTTGACGGGGTCAGCAGGCAAAACCAGTACTAAGAATATGTTGAAAGCTGTTTTATCAGAATACGGCAAGACCGCGGCAACGAAGGGTAATTTCAATAACGAAGTGGGTGTGCCGTTAACTTTGTTAGACATAAATGCTGAACACCAGTTTTCAGTTGTGGAAATGGGAGCGAGAGCGAAAGGTGATATTGCCTATCTAAGCAATATGGCCCGACCAGATGTTGCAATGGTTTTGAATGCTGGCAGCGCTCACATTGAAGTATTTGGTGATTACGAAGCGATCGTCGAAGGCAAAGGAGAAATTTATGACTCCTTAAGCGCTGACGGCGTTGGAATAATAAACTTCGATGACCCAGCCTATATGACTTGGTTAGAGCGCTCGGGAGGAAGGCAAAGTTTGTCTTTCTCACAGGAAAGTGAAAATGCTGATGTCTTTGCAAGTGATGTTGAATGTGAAGCCGAAGGAAGCTGCTTTACATTGAATTATCACGAAGAGAGCGTAAGGGTTGGTTTACCTGTGCCAGGTTTGCATCAAATCCAAAATGCTCTCGCAGCAGCGACTGCTGCAATTGCTGTTGGATGCGACTTGGAAGGTGTAGCAAAAGGCTTGGCAAAGGTTGAGTCGACAGAAGGGCGTATGAATACAGCTGTCATTAATGATATCACTTTATTAGACGACAGTTACAACGCAAATCCGGCTTCGATGA
>NZ_LWGA01001454.1:0-1203 GCF_001635235.1 Oleiphilus sp. HI0117
ATCTTTAATAAGCTGGCGTAATTCTGCTAGCTTTGATTCAGCGTAATGCTCTTGCAGAAGTCTCAAGCCAGCGCGAATGACTTCACTTTGGTTAGAGTAATCACCTGAACTAATCAGACCTTCAATAAAACCGCCTTGATCATCAGTAGGTCTAAATGTAACGGTATCTGCCATAACAAACCTCTTCGTAAGAATATGTCTTACAAATAAATTTACATGACTTTATTCAGGCTGGCAAGGAATTAACCAACACGGCTAAACAATAACTACACTTGAATTCGTTCAGCAAGATCAAGCGCATCATCTACTTCTACCGGTACCACTATTAGCACCGGTGATGAGGTAAGTCTTACCTTTAAGAGACTCGATTCGCTCAGGTGTCCAGCCTTTTGGGCCGAATTGATGTTTAGTAAATTGGCGGTTGGTAGACATTGCTTAAACTCCTTTATGTGTAAATAAGGAAATAAGGGGTCGGTGACAACTGATTCTTATTTGTCACCGACCCCTTAGACTCTTATACTAGTGCTGGCAATCAAATCGGCAACTAAATCGCCAATTAACAAACCCTCGTCCAGTCCCTCGGCCATAGAAAAGACATCACGGAACAGCACAATCACTTCTTGTGACTGAGCAGGCGTAAATTCAGATAAATTCATCAGACCCACCCTTCTAAAGATATAACGCGAGAATATCGAAGCTCTCCTATAGAGAGAGCCTATCAACGCTAAGCTTTTTTAACGTATTTCGGTGTCACTTTAAGCGCACCGATTCCAGGGATCTTACAATCAATATTGTGGTCATCAGAGCTTTCGATCAGGCGAATATTTTTGATCTTGGTGCCAACTTTTACGACTGAAGAAGAGCCTTTGATCTTAAGGTCTTTAATAACGGTAACACTATCGCCATCAGCTAACACTGCGCCATTTGAATCTTTTACAATCAAACGATCTTCATCTTCTTCAGCATTAATGGGCCATTCATGGGCGCACTCAGGACAAACAAAACTAGGGCCGTCTTCATAAGGGTATTCAGAATCGCACTTCGGGCAATTAGGCATAGATATTCTCTTTTAGGTTTCAACATGAATCTAACAATGAATCAGCCTGCCCTGGGAGCAAGCTTTAAAGTGTTATTATCTACCAATTAGCATTTAGAATCTTCTAAATAAGTAAGATCCTTTTATGTCGACACTTAGTTACACTT
>NZ_LWGA01001455.1:0-854 GCF_001635235.1 Oleiphilus sp. HI0117
CCAAGTAGCCAATGTCGGTGACGAATTACTCTTTAGTGGCCAAGTCGAAATTACCGATGAAATGTGGGAAGCGCCTGGTATAGATATCAAAATTGACCGAGAGGATTCTCAGGAATTTGGCACGCTTATCACCTATCACATTACTGCTCCCTGGGTTCGCAACTGGAGCATCAATACTCACATATATTCAGACTCCAGCAGTAATCAAACTTTCCGCGGCCAATTGAGACAAGTTGTCGATCAGACGGCTACGATTGAGTTATTACCCGATTTTGAATCTCAATATCATTGCTGGGGAATTCAAGCTAAAAACAAAGAACAGAATTTTGCTTTGGCAGCACTCACTGATCCTGAAATTGATTTCGTCACCATCGCCGGAGAAGCCGGGACAGGTAAAACTCTGTTAACCCTAGCTGCGGCACTACACCAGGTGTACGAAGATAAGTTTTATGATGAAATCATTGTCACTCGGGCCACGGTTCCAATGGGTGAAGATATCGGCTTCTTACCCGGCGAAGAAGAAGATAAAATCGGCCCTTGGATGGGCGCGATCACCGATGCTTTGGAAACATTGAGCGCCAACCCCAACGGCACCGATTTCGAAAGGAAGTCGAGTGTTGAATTCTTAAAAAGCCGCGTAAAAATAAAAAGCTCCGGTTTTATGAGAGGCCGAAGTTTCTCCGACAAGATCTTCATTATTGATGAAGCCCAGAACCTGACCTCTGCACAAATGCACGGTCTCATATCACGAGCTGGTCCAGGCACTAAGGTCATTGCGATTGGCAACCTAAAGCAAATTGATACACCCTATCTATCGGCCTCAACGAGTGGCTTCAGCTTTGCAATGGACCGCA
>NZ_LWGA01001456.1:0-1119 GCF_001635235.1 Oleiphilus sp. HI0117
TGCTCCCTTTTTTTGTTATTGCTAAGAATTAGCAATGCTATCATGTTAAACCTTCCAATCTATCTATAATTTCAGCTTGTCTGTGAATTGGCCCGCTTTATGCAGTTACTAACTTAAGCGTATTTTTAGTAACGAAATTTTGACAAGGGGGATGTATGTCTGGGATTAACTCCGTAGGGGCTAGAGCAGATATCAATCAGGTGCTGGCTGAGATGAAAAATCTGCGTGCGCAGGTTCAGAAAACTCAGGTTCAGACTGAAGAAATATCTCCTACAAAAATTAATGCCACCCAGGAAGCGAGCCAAACACCTAAATTCAGTGACATGCTGTCTAGTGCGGTTGGCTCGGTCAATGATACACAATTAAAAGCGGGTCAAATGGCTAAGGCTTTTGAGCAGGGTGACCCAAGCGTTACGCTTTCGCAGGTAATGGTGCAATCTCAGAAAGCATCGGTATCTTTTCAGGCGTTGACGCAAGTAAGGAATAAGGTTGTACAGGCGTATCAGGATATTATGAAAATGCCGGTTTAAGTGTTTGCTTCTCGTTTGTAATGATTGGTATTTGAACAAACACTGCTTATTTGGATTTTAGTAAAAGGTTAACTTATGGCACTCGCACCCACAGATACAGGTACAGACTCAGCATTGCCCGCTCAGGTGGGTGGTATCTCGGGTGAGCCTGACGTTGTCGGCACTGAAAGTGACTTGATGACCGGTATAAACCGGCTTGGAATCTTTCGGCAAGTAGGTTTGATGGTAGGTTTGGCCGCGAGTGTTGCCCTCGGTTTGGCGCTTGTTTTATGGCTTCAGGAGCCGGACTATCAGCCGTTGATGAGCTCGGTAGAAGCTCAGGACCTGGAAGAAGTTTCAAGCATTCTTAACTTGAATGGTGTTGACTTCAAGATGGATCACCGTACCGGCATATTGCTTGTTGAAGCGGGCAGGGTTCATGAAGCAAGAATGAAGCTGGCAGCGAATGGCATTACAAGCGATAACAGTGTCGGCTATGAGATCCTTGACCAGGATCAGGCCTTGGGTACTAGCCAGTTTATGGAGTCGACACGATTTAAGCGAGGCCTGGAAGGTGAGCTGGCGCGATCAATATCCAGTTTCAGAAATA
>NZ_LWGA01001457.1:0-612 GCF_001635235.1 Oleiphilus sp. HI0117
GGTTGCGCAAGGTAAAGTGATTCCAAGCGAACACATCAAACATATTCAGCCCTTAGAAGCGGGAAAGATCAAAGCGATTCACGTCAGAGAAGGGCAAAGCGTCAAACAAGGTGAGCCGCTCATAACGCTAGACAGCACGCAAACACAGGCCGATGTAGATCGTTTAGCACACGAGATTGCCGAACTATCAATGAATATTGAAAGGCTATCGCACTTCGATCATTGGCTGAGTTTAGTTTTAAAGGGAGTAGGTTCGCAGGCTTTGGCCCCGTTAAAATCGACGAGCCACCAAAACCTTCTCGTACAACAGAAAACCGAACTTAACGCCAAGCTCTCATCCCTGGAAGTTGAAAGACAAAAGCTCCAAGCAGAACAACAAATGGTCGAAGCGGAAGCAACGAAAAAAGAAAGAGTCATACCCGTACTGGCCGAACGAGTCGATGCGCTCGAACAACTCCACCGAAAAGACTACGGCTCAAAGCTTCCATACCTAGAACTCAAGCAAGAGCTAATCGAACAAGAACAAGACTTGAAAGTACAACAAGCCCGATTCAAGCAACTGGATAGCTCAATACTTGCCATCGAAAAACAAACCCACTCATTACTGGCAGA
>NZ_LWGA01001458.1:0-937 GCF_001635235.1 Oleiphilus sp. HI0117
TAGCGTAGAAGGTACTGTCCCTCAGAATCTTGCTGATCGCCGTGAGGATCAAAAAGTTGTTCCGCTTCTTGATGATAGCTCTGAATCGTCGAGCAAAAGAGGCGGAAGTCGTGCTTGGCTTGCCTTAGCGGCCAGTGTCGCTTTTGCCTTTATTTTTGCTTTTCAAGGTACGACTGAACTGAATGATGAAATACAAAGCACTGCTGCGAATATTTCTGCTGAAGGTGCGCTGCTTAAAGTTTCTGCGCAAGAGCCTAAGGTTGTTGTTGAGATGACTGAAGAGCAGGCGCGTCATTTTAGTCAGTATTTACTGAGGCATGCTGAACACTCGATACGTGGTACTCAGTCTGGTTTTATGCCTTTGGCTAGGGTTGCAAGTGTCAATTCTGTTGGAATATAAGCTGAGCTTGGAAGTGAAAATATCATCATGTTAATTGATTTGAATAAGCTTAATACTAAAGTTCTTCTGCGTGGGTTGTTGCTACTTTTTTGTCTTGTCGGTGCGCCGCTCTATGCTCAAGGCGCCAAGGAGGAATGGATTTATCAGTTTCCAAAGGAGCGCAGCGCCTGGGAAGCAATTGATTGGTTGATGTTTATGCAACAAGCCTCTGTAGAGCAGAACTATCGTGGACGCTTTATGTTCTCGAGAGGTGCTATGTCGAGTACCATGAGTGTTATTCACCAGTACGAGAAGGGTCTTGAGAAAGAGCGCTTAAAGCAACTCGATGGCGAGATGGGCGAAATTGTCCGTGATGGTGAGCGGGTAATGTGCGTCTTTCCGAATAACAGAGTTGTAGAGGTAGAAAACAGTCCTCTTTCCAATAACTTTACTAATAAGTTTGTTGGTTTTATGCCTGGTAAGAGTCATTACTCTTTAGTTCTTAAGGGGAAAGAGAGAATGATAGAGCGTTCATGTGTTGTGGTGGAAATATCTGCC
>NZ_LWGA01001459.1:0-7380 GCF_001635235.1 Oleiphilus sp. HI0117
GAGTAAAGAGTTCGCACATTATTGACGGTCGAGTTAGCCACTCAACACTTTTGGAAATCTTTACAGATGAAGGTGTTGGAACGCTGATTACTAATGACTAGTACTTAGTGTGCTGAGCGGTCAGTAATTATGGCCGCTTGATTGTTTTAAATAAGCGTACTTGATGACTCTTTGCTGTCAGAACCTACATTTGAACCGCCCACAACTTTATTCTTTCCTGAACGTTTTGCCTCGTGCATGAACTTATCAGCTTTACGAATTAGCTGCTCTGCACTCTCTCCATACTTGTATACGGCGACACCGATCGAAGCTGTGACAGTTCCTAGTTCAATCTTTTCTGCGCTGTCTGATAAAGTTTGTTTCGATAAGCGCTCACGAATATTCTCAGCGACAATGTAAGCTCCTTCGCAGGCCGTTTCAGGCAGTAGAATTGCGAATTGTTCGCCAGCAAACCGAGCAACCGAGTCGCAGCCCTTAATGTTGTTTTTTAAGAGTGTCGCGACAAAACGAAGAACTTTGTCGCCAATTGTATGACCAAATTGTTCATTAAAACGCTTGAAATCATCCAGGTCGATTAACAGTAGGCATAATGGTTTCTTCTCGGCTTTGCTGGAAGAAATAAAGTTTTCTATCTCCATATCAAAGGCACGGCGATTGTTCACCTTTGTGAGGGAATCTGTTGTTGCTTCAGAGTTAAGCTTTGATACTTCGGCCCTGAGTTTTTTCATTTCAAGCGCCATGCTTTCAAGGGAAGTTTGCATACTCTGTGTAGCGCTTTCACGCTTCTTGGTTTCATCTAGCAGATGGCTAATGAGTGACTTTATATCACTGATGTCACTGGCACCTTCCATTTTCTCAGAAAACGACGATAAGGTCTGCGCGTAATCAGTTAGTCCGTGACCCTCCTTATTAACTTTGTTGAGAAAGTTATGAATAATTTCTTTAACACTATTGCTCAGCTTATTGACTGCAGCTTCGTGGGCGTCTGAAATATATTTCTCATAGAGTGATTGAAGGGTTTCCGTGGTATAGCTTGTCTTCTTAGCATCCAGTTCTTGAATTGCTTTGCTAAGTTCCGGGTTGTCACCCACGACGAACTCATACCAAATCGCATAATTATTAGGCGTAGTAGCGATATTTCGTTTGTTCATTTCCGGCAGCGTTTTTTTCAGAAGGTCTACTGCTCTGGATACATCATCTGAGTGCTTCATGGTAAGGGTCTAACTTCGACTTTAGCTATATAAATGGTGAAATGCTGAATTGGCAGTGATTAACCCATTAATTGCCTACAGCTTATAGATTTTAGCTTAGACCTAAATATCTGAAGATAAAGTTAAATTCTTAGAATATTTGCTATAGTTTGTATACGAAGTTGGATAAGTTACTTGGAACATAAGAAATGATTAAGAAGTTAGGGGCTTTATTGATTCTTGGGCTGCTCCTTGTAGCAGGCATCAAGGCCTATGCCACGTACTCTGCGATGCAGTTTATAGAAAGTTTTAAACAAGAGCATAGTAAAAGCCTTTCGTTAAGCTATTCCTGGCTATCGGTTGACTTTGAAGGGAATATCCATTTTGAGGGACTTGTTTTAACGCCTTTTAGTTTGAAGCGTCCGATTAATATAGACAAACTTACGCTCGGTTTAGGCAATGCATCTTCAATGATGACAGCCTTGCCTAGCTTAAAAGTAGGCAAATTGACTGCTCCGATTTCAATGAGCTACTCTGGCTTGCGAATGCCTTTTAAGGGGCGCGGTCTTGATGAATGGATGGCTCTGTTTATTGGCGATAAGGTGTTGGTTCCAATGAGCTTGTTTGCTTGCGGAGATCGTTCATCTCTGGATTTCTCAGCTTTAAAAGCCATGGGGATAGAAGAGCTATCGGCTTCGGGTCGCATCTATTATGAGCAAGCCCGCGGCAAAGATATGATTACGCTGTCGATAGACATCGATAAGATCGGAAAGTTAGAGTTGGCCCTAAGTCTGGATTTGGAAGGGCTTAATACCGTAATTGAAACGGGAAATGTGTCAGCAATAAATATTCATAACCTAGAAATGAGTCATTTAGATGCGGGCTATGCTCGTCGTATGGTGAACTTATGCACGGAAGAGAGTGGCTTAGAGCCTGAGGCCTATGCAAAACATGCTTCTCAAGCTTGGCGAATAGGTATGGCGGGGATAGGAATGCTGGCAAATGAGGCTGTCGAAGATTTATATCGTGATAAATTGTTGCAAGGCGGTGTCTTGAAGTTAAAAGTTGAACCTCCTGTGCCGATAAGGTTGGGAGAGTTAGAACGACTTTATGATCAGGAACTAGTGTCTAGTCTAGCAATAAGTGCAAATATCAACGGCAAAATGAGTCAATCGTTGCAGCTGTTTTTAGATGGCAGTTATTATCGGCCTGAGCCAGTGCTTGAAGAGAAACCTAAAAAACCAGAGAGCAGCGGTCAGGCGACAGTGGTTTTGAGTAATTTACGCTATCAGCCAACTGATATTATGGTTTTATCCGAATTCGTCGACCGTAAAGTAAGAATTGAACTCAAGGATGGCAAAACCTACCAGGGCTTGTTGAAATCTGCTGACGAACAAAAAATTGAAGTGACGCTTATTTTTGGCGGTGGGACTGCAGATTACTTTTTTGCTAATGAGAAAATAGAACTCGTCGAAGTTTGGCGCTAATACGCTGCCAACTCAGGTATTCATAAATAGATGACTGAAATGAAAGAGTGGGTGAGCTGGTTTAGAAATGCTTCCCCCTATATAAATGCTCACCGTAATCAGGTTTTTGTGCTCGCCCTAAGCGGAGAAGCGCTAGCAAACCATAATCTGGCGAATATTATCAATGATATTAGTTTGCTAAATAGCTTGGGTATTCGCTTGGCTATTGTTTTTGGGGCTCGTCCGCAAATAGATGAGGAGCTTGCCGACCGGGGGATACGTTCAAAATTTCACTTGGGCCTTCGTGTAACGGAAGAAAGAATGATGCCTGCGGTGCTTAAAGCCTACGGAAGACTTCGTTCGGAGCTCGAGGCTCGCCTCTCTATGGGGGTTGTGAATTCGCCAATGCACGGGGCTAAAATTCGAGTAGTCAGTGGCAATTTTGTTATGGCAAAGCCTCATGGTGTGAGTCGAGGTGTCGATATGGGCCATACGGGGCATGTCAGGAAGATTGAAGTCGAGGCTATTACCCAGAGCTTAGAGTCAAGCTCAATCGTTTTGATTCCTGCAACTGGGTACTCTATGAGTGGTGATATTTTCAATTTAAGCTACGAAGAGCTCGCAGGGGACTTAGCGGTAAGGCTACAAGCAGATAAGCTGATATTTCTAGGTAGTGAAAGCCCTATTTCGACAGAAAAAGGCACAGCAGTAAAGCAGCTGACGGCTGAAGAGGCCTTGTCTCTTGTCGACACAAAACGTGCTGGTACTGAGCTAATTGACGCGGGTACTCCCTTGAATTTGCTATATTCCGCTGCGATAGCTTGCCAGGCTGGTGTGACTAGAGCTCACTTGCTTGGTTATGCTCATGATGGTGCTTTGCTTGAAGAGTTATTTACCCGAGATGGTCATGGCACAATGGTTAGTGTCGAAGTCTTTGACCAAATAAGGCCAGCGAGACTGGAAGATACGAACGGTATTTTGAACCTGATTCGTCCTCTTGAAGAGCAAGGCTATTTGGTTAGACGCTCACGAGAGCTACTTGAGACGGAATTAGATTATTTTCTGGTTGAGGCTCGTGACAACGCGATCATAGCTTGTGTTGGTTTATATCCTTTTACTGAAGACAAGGCCGGTGAACTCTCGTGTTTCGCGGTCGATCCGGATTATCGACAAAAAGGCCGTGGAGATCGTTTGTTAGAAGCTGTAACAGATAGAGCAAGGTCTCTAGGCTTATCCCGTTTATTTGTGTTAACAACTAAGACTGAACAATGGTTTAAAGAACGGGGCTTCGGCTTGAGTTCTTCAGAGCACTTGCCTGGCGGGAAAAACTATAACTCTAGCCGCAATGCAAAAGTATTGATGAAACAGATTTAGACTATTCATGGACCATATTAATCGAACTCAACAACAGCGGATTACGCAATGAACAAGAGTCAGGAACGTCGCTCAAGTATTCGTCGACCGATTCATCATGAGGCAATACTGCACTTAGGTAAAACCCACCATGTTCCTTGTGTGATTGCAGACTATTGCCCTGACGGTATGTTTCTCAAATTTGATCGTGAGTATATCGACTTTTTGGCCATACTTAGAAAAGAAGATTTACTGGACCTTTCTTTTAAGGACTTGCGTGGTAAAGAGTTTCACATCGGTGCGCATCTCGCACATATGATGACAGGAGCTTTTGGTATTCGCTTTACTGAGCGTAAACCTCAAGCTATCCGTGCTTTGGTTGCTATGAACCAGGGTGCACGTTCGGCACCAAGCGAAGAGAGCAAAAAGATTGTTGAGGAGTGTATAGAAAGGATTCATAGCACGACACTTCCCTTAATGACAGACCTTTGGCCAGTTTTAATTGAGGAAATAAAGCAAGCTTCAATACAGGCCCAAAGTGACCAAAAAGCCAATGAGCTAATGGCCGCTGCTGAGAAAGTAGAGAAGAGTCAGCGTGAACTGCAAGCTGGTTTTTCAATTGGAGTGCAAGATCCTTTAGGGGCATATCAAGAGCATCTGGATATGTCTACAAAAATGAGCGATACCCTATCGCTTGTCGATAAAGGTGACTTTGAAGACTGGTTGACTTCAAGGGTCTTGATTACCAAATGTGAAACTCAATATCGTGCCGAATTATTACCTCTTAAAGTCCGTTTGGATGCGGTAGGAATTGGTGATAAAAACCATCACCAAAGTGTTTTTGGCCCAGCATTGTTGGTGAGTGCTTTTCATGCCGCCGTTATACCTCTGCGCTTGGGTGGGGCACTAGAGAAACTGGTTTTCAAGGTGTTTGAAAAGCAGGTAATGACGTCGCTTGATAGTTTGTATTTAGGTTTAAACCAGATTTTGGTTAACCATAATATTCTACCGAATATGGATCTGGCTAAGGCAGTCAAGTCACGTGCAGAAGCTAAACCTAAGCGATCAAAACCAGAGCCCTCTCAGGAGAAAAGACCGCAAGAGCAAGAAAATTCAGCTCAGGGTGGTTCTGCAGGTGGGCCTGGTGTGGCGGGAAGGCCAGGCTATGTGCCGGAAGCGTCCCCTATGGCAGCCAGTTTAGAAAGCCAAGCAAGTTTAGCTACCTCCGCTGAAACTCAACAAAACCAAGATGCCTTGGGAGCGCCAAGTGCCCCGTTAGAAGAGCAGCGTTCTTCCTTTATCGAATCTCTTGGTGGTGGAACCGGGCAAGCTGATACTCAAAGCGCTGCATTAACAGCGCCGCCTTTTCAGTCCGCAAGCTCTCCTTCAGGTGCGGCTCCAGGTCTAGGAACACTATCCGGTCAAGCAAATCAAATGGGTGGCGATAGTCCATTCCAACAAAATCAGGCAGAAGTGCAAAGTGCGCTAAATAATGTTGTGGGTTTGATGCGATCTTTGCGGAAAAAATCAGCTGAACAGAGTCAGCGCTTAGGTGAGGCCAGCGCTCCACTAGAGAATTACTCGCAAGGAGAGTTCACCGAAGGCCTTGCTGAGCTTCAAGGTGCTAGTGATGCTGACAAGCTGGAAGAACGCCCTAGCTTGATGTCCCGAGTAGAGGAGAGCTTCAAACAGCAGGGAACTGAAAAAGCACTCGATGAGCAACAGAAGGTTGCTATCGATGTCGTAGATCGCTTTTTTTACAGTATGCGGAATAACCCCCGTATTAGTTCTGAAGCAAAACAGCACCTACTTAAACTTGAAGTACCAGTACTGAAAGTGCTACTGAAAGATGAGCGTTTCTTTGAAGATCATAATAGCTCCGTCAGAGCTGTTATGAACCGTATTGCTCAGCTTGGCGCAAAAGGTGTTACCTTGAACCCTGCAAGCCGGCGAAAGGTGTCAGAATTAGTAGAGCAGATTGTTGAGCAGTTTGAACAAGATACTGAAATATTCGATAGCGTCCTGGCAGAATTGGACCAATTGATCGAGAAGCAAAACAAGCTATATGTTAAGAATGTAGAGCGAGTGGCAGCCGCTGCTGATGGTGTGCATAAGGTTGATGAGGCCAAGGTTGCGGTTGCAACAGCACTTAATCAACGTTTTGCTGGAAAGCAGGTTCCATCAGCCGTTAGTGTGTTGGTTGAAAATGGCTGGAAGGAACTGCTGAACCTCACCCATATAAAATATGGTGAAGATAGTGAGCAGTGGCATACTTATTTATCGGTTCTTGATCGTCTAATTGCTTTTGGAGACAATCCTGAAATCCCCGTTGATGCTAAGAAAATTATTCCTGTTATTCAAGAAGGTCTGAAACAGGTATCGGGAACGAATGAAGCGTCTGGCACTGTAAGAGAGTCGTTAAAGCATCTTATTCAAAATGCGCCACGTGGTTGCCATAATATGGTGCAAGCTAAGTTACAAGACCTGCCAGAGACTGAAGATGACTTGGTGCAACGAAACCTTACTAAGTCTCAAGAGCTCAAAACCTGGATTCTAAAAGCAAAATCTATTGAAACGGGTACTTGGCTGCAACTTGAGCGAGAAGGAAAGGAACCGCAATACATGCGCTTGGTCTGGATAGCGAAAGGCTATAGCAAGTTCGTATGTGTAAACCATCAGGGTATGAAAGTTATTGAGCTGGGCTTACTAAAGTTTGCGACGTACCTAAGAGACCGGCGAATATCTCTGGATTTTGATTATGAACTACCCATGGTTAACCAGAGCCTCGACAATATGGTTGCCGAGGTTTACGACAAGATAGCGTATGAGTCGAATTATGACGAAGGTTCAGGCCTAATACGTAAATCAGAGTTTTGTCGTCAGGTTAGAACCTTGATGAAGAAAGGCAAGCGAACTGCAGAGTGTTACTTACTCTATATTCGTTTTTACGATACCAAAACAGATGATGCAGCAAGTTTGGAGCCGAGTTTCGCTAAGGATGTTGCAGGTCAATTGAGTGGTATGCTTGGTGGTGGTGTTTTAGGGCGGGTTAATGATTCTGACTTCGTCTTATTTACGGTTGACCATGGCGAAGAGTTTTTAGGTTTGCGGTGCCAGGATACGCTGGAGACTCTATGTGAGTCTGAAGAGACTGCATTGTCAGTGTTGATTGGTGAAAGTAAGGCGCATATGGGGTTTTATAACCCAGAGTCAATGATTCGTGCTGCATTAGAGTTAATTGAAGAGAGCTTTGCCCGAATACATCAAAGTGATGAGGGTGTCGATGGATCAGATTCAGAGTATCGAAATGAGCTTGAAGACGAGTTTGCCTCGGATGGCGTTCGTGTTAATGAACCAGAGCCTGTCGCCAA
>NZ_LWGA01001460.1:0-785 GCF_001635235.1 Oleiphilus sp. HI0117
CATGATGCGCAAATGATTAAGAAGGTGAACACCTACTTACAGGATCATGACACGGATGGTTTGGACATTCGTATCATGTCGCCGGATCAGGCAATTCGCTTCACAATGGAGCGCTTGATTCGTGGCCGTGACACGATCTCTGTTACCGGTAATGTACTACGAGATTATCTAACGGATTTGTTCCCGATTCTTGAGTTGGGTACCAGTGCTAAGATGCTATCTATTGTTCCGTTAATGGCTGGTGGTGGTCTGTTTGAAACAGGTGCTGGTGGTTCTGCTCCGAAGCATGTTCAGCAATTCCTGGAAGAGTGTCACTTGCGTTGGGACTCTTTAGGTGAGTTTTTAGCGATCGCTGTTTCTTTGGAAGATCTGGGTATTAAGAATGATAATGAGAAAGCAAAAGTCCTAGCGAAAACGCTTGATGAGGCGACGGCTATCTTCCTGGAAGAAAATAAGTCACCGTCACGAGTGTCTGGTGAGCTGGATAACCGTGGTAGCCACTTCTTCTTGGCCTTGTATTGGGCTAAAGCGCTTGCTGCGCAAGATGATAACCTTGAGCTAAAAGAGCGCTTTGCAGCGCTGGCTAAGACATTAGAAGAGCAGCAGTCGACTATTCTTGCTGAAATGACGGTTGTGCAAGGTAAGCCTGTCGATATTGGCGGTTACTACCATCCTGATGTGGCGAAAGCGACTAAGGCGATGAGACCAAGTGATACCTTTAATTCAGCGCTTGATAATTTGTAAGCGTATCTGAGTGAAAAAAAACCGAACCGGCTCAGGCCGGT
>NZ_LWGA01001461.1:0-837 GCF_001635235.1 Oleiphilus sp. HI0117
GGCGATCCAGAGCCATGTGATTATGCGATTGCAGCAATCAAAGACATACTGGAAACCAAGGTTCCGGTATTCGGCATTTGCTTAGGTCACCAGCTACTTGCGCTAGCGAGTGGCGCGAAGACTGAAAAGATGAAGTTTGGTCACCACGGTGCGAACCATCCGGTACAGAATCTAGAAGACAAAACTGTGATGATTACCAGTCAGAACCACGGTTTTGCAGTGGACGAGAGTTCACTACCAGATTGTCTAAAAGCAACACATAAGTCTCTATTTGATGGTTCCTTACAAGGTATTGAACGCACGGATACTCCAGCGTTTAGTTTCCAGGGCCATCCCGAAGCGAGCCCGGGCCCGCATGATGTCGCGCCTTTGTTTGACCGCTTCATCGATACGATGAGAGCTCGTGCTAAGTAATTAGTACTGTTGTTTAGTCAGCAAAATACTTGCTGAAAGTGAACCTATTTTGTTGTGAGTGAGCACCTTAGCTATTTACAACCTAACTCTTAGAGAACGGAAAGAATTAAATGCCAAAGCGTACCGACATAAAGAGTATTCTAATACTAGGCGCCGGCCCTATCGTCATCGGGCAGGCCTGTGAGTTTGACTATTCAGGTGCTCAAGCGTGTAAAGCGCTTCGCGAAGAGGGTTATCGAGTTATCTTGGTTAACTCTAACCCGGCAACCATTATGACTGATCCTGCAATGGCCGATGCGACTTATATCGAGCCGATTACCTGGCAGACAGTTGAAAAGATTATCGAGAAAGAGCGCCCTGACGTGTTGTTGCCAACAATGGGTGGTCAGACTGCATTGAACTGTGCATTGGACCTAGAGCGCG
>NZ_LWGA01001462.1:0-826 GCF_001635235.1 Oleiphilus sp. HI0117
GAAATTTTTACATCACCGACCTGTATGACTTTTTGACTCATCTATATACCCTTCTATTTACGAAGACTTATTTGTGAATGCGGCAGAAATGAAACCTTCAAACAAACCATGACCGTCTCGCGGCGTTGAAGTAAATTCCGGATGGAACTGACAGGCAACAAACCATGGATGATCCGGTGCTTCAACGACTTCAACTAATGAGTTATCTGCTGAACGACCAGAAACAATCAAACCGGCCTCTTCTAATTGCGGCAGAATATTATTGTTCACTTCATAACGGTGACGATGACGTTCAATGATCACTGGCTTGCCATAACTTTCGAAAGCCTTAGAACCCTGAACCAGATTACACTCCTGAGCACCTAAGCGCATGGTTCCGCCCAAGTCTGAACCCGCATCACGTTGCTCTACAGCTCCGCTGGCATCTTTCCATTCAGTGATCAAACCTACTACCGGGTTTTCGCAGCCTTTATCAAATTCAGTACTATGCGCATCAGCCAAACCAGCGACATGACGAGCATATTCAATGACAGCAACCTGCATACCTAAACAAATACCTAAATATGGAACCTTGTTTTCACGCGCAAACTTAACTGTCTGAATTTTACCTTCAACACCACGATTACCAAAACCACCGGGCACTAGAATTGCGTCCACTGACTCTAGAACGGCAGTACCTTCATCTATAATTCTCTCGGAATCAATATACTCAATATTAACCTTGGTGCGCGTACGAATTCCTGCATGCTTAAGCGCCTCGATTAGAGACTTATAAGCGTCAAGTAATTCCATGTACTTGCCTACCATGGCAATGGTTACTTCGTTT
>NZ_LWGA01001463.1:0-514 GCF_001635235.1 Oleiphilus sp. HI0117
GGAGAAAGATATTTCCCATGCTTATCACATTGATTTTGATGAAAAGACTAAGTCCTCAAAAGCTAGTGAAGGATATTTCTGGAATAACAACCTAGTCCAAGAGGCTGTATAAAAATGCTTCCCAATAATTTCAGACTATTTCAAGACACAGAAGACAAACTCAAGAAGCTTAAAACCAAAACAGGTATTACCCCCAATATATCAGCCAGGATTGCCTTTTTTTGTTCTATTGAGCATGGTTATAGATATGAATTAGATGACCAAAAAACTAACGGTTCATTGGCTTTAAGTAAAAGCATTTGGTTTGGAGACTATGAATCGTTGATTGAAACGCTTCTAAGAGATCATTATCCTGATTTAGATGATGAATCGTTGGTCAAAGCATGGGCTAGCCATGTAAAACATGGCGAAAGTTACTTAAGCAATCTAGCTTAGAAAAAGGTAACGAGTGGAAAATCAATTTATTAAAGACATCATATGCGCCCTTTCTGTATGGGAAAAAGGAGAAGTGAGA
>NZ_LWGA01001464.1:0-555 GCF_001635235.1 Oleiphilus sp. HI0117
AGCCTTGGAATTTCTAATGACATACGGTGGGGTAGCTTTATTACCAAAGGTACTCGTTGAACAGTTTGTTCAATCTAAGCAGTTATTCCCTATTCACGGTGCCGAGTCATTTGTAAGGGAAGTTTATGCTGTTCATAGTGATGCGTCGCAAAAACAAGATATCGTTTCATCCGTAGTTGATTTGCTAAAAGAAGAAGATCTAAAGCCAGCGTTTGTGTGATCTGAGCACCCAATGGAAAAATTCACCTTTAAATTAATTAACCAGTACGAGGGGCGTAGAAAGCTCGTAAGCAGACATTACCGAGCGCCATAAGAATAAGCGACCTTGTATGGCGATAATTTTAATTACAGTCTAATATTCATTTAATGGATGCTTTATAAATAATAACCCATACCTTTCTAATTCTGCGGATACTTGATGTTTTTAAAAGAATCTACTGTAACTCTTTGGCTTTCAAAGCTTGCTAGCGGAGAAGTGACAGAAACAAATGCCCCAGCATGGCTGTTACCGTTCGTAAAAAACGAGTCTGACGCCGATCTTCTTAAAATCGCCGA
>NZ_LWGA01001465.1:0-898 GCF_001635235.1 Oleiphilus sp. HI0117
TTCACACCCAAAGGCGCGATTCTCGAATTACCTGCGGGGGCAACCCCAATCGACTTCGCCTATGCTATCCATACCGATATTGGTCATGCTTGTGTCGCCTGTCGCGTAAACAAACAACTTGCCCCCTTGAGCGTACCTCTACAAAGCGGGCAAACGGTTGAAGTAGTCACTGCCCCTAGCGCTAAACCAAGTAGGGCTTGGCTGAATATTGTCACAACCGGTAAAGCCAAGAGCAGCATAAGGCACTACTTGAAAGACCAACGCGAAGCCGAAAGCCTAGCGCTTGGTAAGAGCTTGCTCGATAAGTCACTCTCTGGCATTAATGTTTCCTGGAAAGATATTCCTGAAGCACAGATTCAAAAAGTTCTTGAACATAACCAAGCCGAGAGCATGGATGTACTCCTGCGCAATATCGGTTTAGGTCAGCGCATGCCGTTCATCATTGCTCGTCAATTGATGTCTGATGCAATACAAGATGAGGCTGAAAACGAAGCTCAAGATACCTCTACAGTGTCCATGATGATCAAGGGCTCAGAAGGAATGAACCTGTCTTTCGCACATTGCTGCCACCCGATCCCGGGCGACCCGATCGTAGGCTTACCTGACACAGGCTCTGGCATCACCATTCATTCCGAGGGCTGCTCAAAAATTATGAACCTAAGCAACAATCAGGTTCAAATGCACTTATCCTGGGTGAAAGATATTACCGATGAGTTTACCGTTGAATTGAAGGTAGAGCTTGAACGCCAACGCGGCATTATTGCCGAGCTAGCCGCAGCGATAACGCACGCCGAAGGTAATATCGAACGAATCGGCGTGACGGAACAAAACGCCAAACTAAGTGTTGTTAGTGTTGTGCTACATGTTCAGGGTCGACGACACCTGGCTCGAGTTATGC
>NZ_LWGA01001466.1:0-850 GCF_001635235.1 Oleiphilus sp. HI0117
ACTTAATAGTGCTGAAGACGGTAGTGGTCAGGGTAGACTTTCTGCCGTCGAGACATAATCAATTGCAATAATCTGCAAGTTTTGAATTTATGTCTATAATCAAGTGATGAATCCTTTCAGACCTAGTGCTTTAGCCTAGGTCTGAAAACTTAGGAAACTGTAAAGTAAGCCCAAAAAGCCGAATTTGCAGTTCGCTGAGAAATAATAACCACTGGGGAATCGGGTAACACCCGTATTATCTTTGAGGCAGCAGTCATCCGAGCCTGTTATGTAGGGCGTTACAAGGCGAAATCGCTTTTTATCGTTAGGCTACGTATAGGTATCTTAGAGATACATATTGGCCGCCAATAAGATAGTGCCTGGTATTCGCATTTACTGCTAACTAAGGCGAGCTTTTAATGCAAGAAAGCATCATGGAACAACTCTGGCGGACATCTCACTTGTCTGGCGGAAATTTAGTATACGTTGAACAGCTGTACGACGCTTATTTGGCTGATCCTAACAGCGTCTCTGAAGAATGGCGAAGCTACTTTGACCAACTCCCAAGAGTTAATGGTCATGCTAAGAAAGACATCCCTCATTCGACCATTCGTGAACAGTTTCTCCACCTTTCCAAAAACAAATACGCAAGTCACGAACTGACTACTCCCGCAAGCGCAACCTCTGAGCACGATAAGAAGCAAGTTAAAGTCGCTCAATTGATTAACTCCTATCGAATTCGTGGCCACCAGGCAGCAAAGCTTGATCCCTTAGGTTTGATGGAGCGGGTTGATGTTCCTGATTTGGAGCTTGAATATCACGGTTTGAGCGAGGCCGACCTGGATACCGAATTTCAGATTGGTAACTTGGT
>NZ_LWGA01001467.1:0-663 GCF_001635235.1 Oleiphilus sp. HI0117
ATTAAAGCTGTTTTTAGACTTCAGTGATTGCCCTGAAAGTGAAGTGCCAGATCCTTACTTTGGTGGCACTGCCGGTTTTTCACATGTGCTTGATTTAGCTGAGTCGGCAAGTGAAGGTTTGCTGAATGCTCTGACAGAGGAAGCGCTCGCTTAATGGTTGCATTCCTTGATGAATAAGCGTTTGGGAGCAGATTTAAAGAGCCTGAATACCCTGGCTTTACCTTGTGTTGCTCGCGAAGAACTTTGCTTTGACAATGCTCAAGAGCTTGTGCTCTTTTTGCAGGGTGGAAGCTATGAACTATCAGAGTTGCTTATCCTGGGCGGCGGTTCCAATTTGGTTTTGCCCGAGAGACTAGACAAACTTGTAATACGTTTATTGTTTGACGCAATTCACTATCATGATGACGATACAGATCATGTGATTGTTGTTGTTGAAGCAGGTAGGATCTGGGACGACTTGGTGGCTGGTACTGTAAATCAAGGCTTGGTTGGGCTAGAAAACCTTTCCTATATTCCCGGAACCGTTGGTGCAGCACCCGTTCAGAATATCGGTGCGTACGGCGTGGAACTTTCAGACTCTCTTGTCTCGGTGAAAGCTTTCGACACTAAGACGCTTTCGCTTTGTGAGTTGAGCAATGAGCAGTGCCAGTTCTCATACAGAGA
>NZ_LWGA01001468.1:0-1286 GCF_001635235.1 Oleiphilus sp. HI0117
ACACCTACTTGCCCTAGTACATCAAAAGGTAAGTTTGATTTACCTGCACCTTCACTTAATCTCGCGGTGGATAAGGTTAACCTTGGGTGTTGCTTTAAATCAGAAAATAATTCGTCAGTTGTCAGGAACAGGTTTCTAGGCGGAAGAATAGGGCGCTGGATATCGTGCCTTCGATCTTCGTAACGGCCGTTAATATCGCTCCACACATGATCTAGCAATTCAGGCATGTCACTTGGCGTAATGACAAGTGACTGTTCAGGTAAATAGTCAAACAGTGTTGTCATCTCTTCAAAAAACAGCGGGCTGTAATATTCAACGCCGTGTGGTTTGATTCCGTCTTTGATATCTCGATATAAAGGACAGTTTGATGCCGCATTTGGGAACTGCTCTAACCAACGGTTCCGAAAACTCATGCGGCTTTTATCGTCCCATGGGAATTCGTTTGCAGGTAAAATCTTTAGCGATTTGATCTTATTTTTTGAACGCTGGTTATCCGGGTCGAATGTACGCAGGCTTTCTATCTCATCATCAAACAACTCGATACGAACGGGTTCTTCACTGCCCATAGGGTAAAGGTCAAAGATTGAGCCTCGTATTGCGTACTCGCCATGCTCATAAACGGTATTAACATTTCTGTAGCCAACTTCTTCAAGCATACGGCGGTACTTTTCAAGCTCAAATGTCTGCCCATTCTTTAAAGAAAAGGTGTGCGCGTTCAAAAAGCTTTTTGGTGGCAAACGATGCAATAGCGTATTAAGCGGGATGATAAGTAAGCCGCGCTTAGCAAGAGGAAGCTTGCTGAGAGTTTCCAAACGCTGAGAAATAATATCTTCATGGGGTGAGAATGTATCGTAGGGAAGTGTTTCCCAGTCAGGGAAAACATAAACCTCATGCTTGCCTTCGTTAAAGAATTTAAACGCGCTTTCCATTGCGTAGGCTTGTTGCGAATCTTTAGCGATATATAAACAAAAGCCTTCTATCTCATTAAGTAACTCGTAAAGTGTCGCCGCGCTAGCACCTTGAGGAATGGAGCCCCAGTATTTATGGTCAGCGGGCACTGAAGGAATAAGCGTTGACGAAATAGAAGAGACATTCATGCTAAGTTACTGTTCTCGAATTGGCGGCAGAAATAAGGGGCGAATAATAGCTTTGATCGAGGAATATTGCACCCCGATATAAGCCCTTAGCAAACGAGATACAAAAATCTTTGCTTTGGTTTAACGAAAGCGCTTTCTTTGTGGCATAATTCGCGCCGCTATTAATAGATAGCTGAACCATGACCCAGA
>NZ_LWGA01001469.1:0-1288 GCF_001635235.1 Oleiphilus sp. HI0117
TTATTTAACATTTATTTGCATTATAGCGAGTCAATATTATGACTACTGTCACATTTTGTTTCCGCTTGAACCAGTTCACAAAAAATGTGAATTATTAAACCCAGCACAACAACTACTCGTCTAACAATATAGTGAACGAGAACAAGCTAAGCCACTTAGCATTATCCGAAATAATCTATATAATGGCGCCGCTAAATAAAAGTAAGCAATACTTTCGACTTTTTTTAATTTTAAGCATCCTTTGTATTCACCAGACCCAGCCTGAACAGCTTGAGCCAAAATATGAACGAATTACTTTCAAAAGCCATCGAAAATAACGTTAACGCTGCAATTTCGGAAGATGTCGGCTCCGGTGATATAACTGCTCAGCTAATTGATGCCGACAAACAGGCTTGCGCGAAAGTAATTACCCGTGAAAGTGCGATTATTTGCGGTACAAAGTGGGTTGACGCCGTCTTTCATGCAATTGATCCAACCCTTGAAATTAAGTGGTTCGTCAATGACAGAGACAACGCTTCACAAAACGAAACTCTCTTTACTGTTAGTGGCTCTGCCCGATCCATTCTAACCGGAGAACGTGCCGCACTTAATTTTCTGCAAACACTTTCTGGCACTGCAACGACAGCTAAACACTACGCAAACCTGGTTGCACACACTCAAGTAAAGCTTCTGGATACTCGTAAGACCCTACCTGGACTGCGCCTAGCACAAAAGCATGCCGTTACCTGCGGAGACTGCCACAACCATCGCATTGGCCTTTATGACGCCTTCCTAATCAAGGAAAATCACATTATGGCCTGCGGCGGCATTGGACAGGCAGTTAACAAAGCTCAGCAACTAGCTCCCGGAAAGCCCATCGAAGTTGAAGTTGAATCTATACAAGAGTTGCAACTAGCCTTACAAGCTCAGGCTGATATCGTCATGCTCGACAATTTCCCTATCAGCACTTTAAACGAGGCCGTAAAACTAAATAAAGGCCAAGCCAAGCTTGAAGCTTCTGGCGGCATAACCAATGAAACGCTGGTCCCAATTGCTGAAACGGGAGTAGACTTTATTTCAATCGGCGCACTGACAAAAGACTGCAAATCTATCGACCTTTCAATGCGGATTGATATCTAAACAGAAAAACGCCAGCTTACATAAATTTACATACCGAAACACTTCAGTTAGACAATCATTTGGCTATTACAGATAGAATAGATTCATCATTATGGTGATGTCTTCAGACAGCTAAATTCGTCATAAAACAAGAAGACAATCCACCATATTTACCATGCGGCCCATTATA
>NZ_LWGA01001470.1:0-14194 GCF_001635235.1 Oleiphilus sp. HI0117
CGGAATTATTAACACTTTATTTAATGAGAATTTAATCGAGACAGGCCGGCTATCAAGCCATCTTGAAGGGATCGCCGAAATACAGCTTATCTCGTCCGACTTCAACCCAGAGCACGTGAGCAGCATTACAGGTGTTACCGCCGAAGATATCAGAACACTAGCCCGCAAACTGGCTACCACCCCAAGGGCTTGCCTGTTCGGTAGAATGGGCACCTCAACTCAGGAGTTTGGTGGCCTGGCGACCTGGTTAGTTTATGTGGTAAATATTCTGACAAACCATATGGATGAGCGCGGCGGTTTAATGTTTAGCAAACCCGCAGCAGATATGGTTGAGCTAGCAGCATGGACAGGCCAAAAAGGCCATTATAATCGTTATCAGAGCCTTTCAGGTCTACCGGAATTTGGTGGAGAATTGCCTGCCAGCACCATGGCTGACCAAATCCTCTTGCCTAGTGATGAGCAGATAAAAATGATGATCGTCATGGCTGGCAATCCTGTGCTCAGCAGCCCGAATGGTCAGCACCTTGATCAAGCCCTCGATTCGCTGGATTTCATGGTTTCTATTGATTTTTATATCAATGAAACCTCAAAGCATGCCGATATTATCCTGCCTCCGACTGCGCCTTTGGAGCAGTCTCATTATGATATTGTTTTTAACCTGCTTGGTGTTCGGAATGTCGCTAAATACTCACCCGCCTTATTCGAGGTAGATAAGTCTGCTCGTCATGACTGGCAAATAGCGCTTGAGCTTCAGCACCGACTTGGCAAAGGCTCTATTAAGCAAATTATTGGTGAACAATTTTCTTACCAATCACTGAAGCGCTTAGGACCCGACGGCTTATTGGATATCATCCTTCGTACCGGCCCTTATGGTACGCAGCTCCCTGGCACTAGCCAAGCAGGGCGTTTCCTGGTCGATGCCTTACAGGGGTTCTTACCAAGCAAACACCCAGCCCGGAAGATTCTGGATCTCAGCCCTTATGGTTCTCAAAACAGAAGTTTGAGCAAAGGCCTTTGTGTTAGCTCTTTACTTAATTACCCTCACGGTATCGACTTAGGCCCCTTGCAATCTCGCCTACCCGAACGGCTCTACAGCGTGAAGAAACGAATTCGACTCGCACCGAATACTTACTTAAAAGATATGACTCGCCTACGTAAACGCGGCGAGCAACTGCTTGACAGTCACAAAGCCGAAAACGGACAACTCTTATTAATTGGCAGGCGTCACGTCCGCTCTAACAATTCCTGGCTACATAACAGCAGGCGCCTGGTAAAAGGTAAAAATCGCTGTACTCTGATGATCCACCCTGACGACGCGAAACAAGTACAACTTAAAAACGGAGAACTCGCTCACGTAAGTAGCAGAGTTGGACAGCTTGAGATTGAAGTAGAGTTAACTGAAGATATCATGCCGGGCGTTGTCAGCATTCCTCACGGCTGGGGGCACCAGCGCGAAGGCTCAATGCTATCTGTTGCAAGCAAGCGGCCCGGGGTTAGTGTCAATGATCTAACAGACGACAGATATGTAGACAAACTGAGCGGCACCTCTGTATTGAACGGCGTTCCAGTGCAAGTTCTTAAAGTTGGTCAAGACAAGAGAAAACGTACAACGCGTTCTCGTGCAAATAAATCCAGGGTACGTATGAGTGCCAAGCTTTCTTAGCCGGAATAAGTAAAACATATACTCTTATGCACCAGGTTCTAACATGATTATCGACCCCTCTTTTTTAAGCCCGGATGCATTAGATGGCCTAATAAACGACTATTGTTTAAGAGACTGGGGACTCAATGATGTCGAAGCCCCTTTGGAAACAAGAAAGTCTCAGGTGCAACAGGCGCTAAAGCAAGGCAAACTGGTCATACAATATAGCGAAGAGGAAGAAAGCGCTCATATCATGTCTGCAGACTCTCTCGGCCTGGATAATTAGATTAGATGCCCTTACAAGATCAACACCCGCCGATCATCCCCCACGAACAACTTGCCAAGTTGATTGGTGAATTACGGTTTGATGAACTTCTTCAGCAGCTGGAACAGTTTCTCATAGATGGGCTTGAGTCAAACAAGACAACTGCCAAAGCTAAAATAAATGGCTTTGAGGTCAAGCTCAATTATCGGAATAATACAGTCGAAGGTGCCTGCCAATGTCCAGAGTCTGATGGCTTTGACTTCTGCCCACATTGCGCAGCACTCTGTCTGCATGTTAACCGGAATACCCAGCAAATATCATCTCTCGCCAAAGGCCCCGACAAAAGCCGGGTACTTGCCTACCTGCTTAGTCAAGATAAACAGAACCTAGCAAAAGAGTTCTTATCTTTATTGAGCAAGGACAGTGAGCTATTCGAACGCTATGTGCTCAGGGCATCCTTAAATCAAGGCGAACTAGATTACTCAGGACTGAAAAGCCAGATAACCGAGTTAACACGCAAACCTGAAAAACTGTTCAGCCAACGGCAGGTTAAACACTTTTTCGCAAAAATCGAGCGCTTTCTAGACGAGCTAAACGCTTTGGATCACTATTCTGACGCGGACAAAATGCTCAAACTAATGGAGCATATGCACCAGCGTCTGGTGCGCCTGCTCGATACAATTGATGACAACTCAGAGCAGCGTAGTGAAGCCGTTACGACCTACAGAGCACTGTATAGTAAATTACTATTGCAGCTGCAGGGGCGAGAAGAAACTAAAGCCAAGCGTTTCTTCAAACTATGGGTGAATGATCACCACGCTATTCTACCTCTTGATATTGAAGCCTTCCTGGATCAGAACATAACAAACAAGTTTATATCCCTACTCAATAAAATACTAAAAGATAAACTAGCTAAAAAAACCTCCAAGGCAACTGACGATCTCAAGCAAATCCAGCGAGAAAAAATTCTCCGGTACTTACTCGACTCGGCCCTTAAGAAAAACGATACCGACAAGGCCCAACAAATGAGAACTATGATTGAGCAAGGCCGCCAGTAAAGGCTGGCTATTTCCTATCAAAATTGCCCCGTGCTTTTCAATTTTCATGATAGGATAGCGGGCACATCAATACAGACTACAGCGTACTAAGGAAATATTATGAGCGACAACGCGCCTGAAATAAGCATGAACCCTGATGAACTTTATCTTGAAGAAGTCTATACAGACAACAAAGTCGGCACTATTCGTCGCATGACACCTGTCGATGCAAATGGCGACGCAGACAGCGCTAGACCCGTTCTGTTTATCGGCAGCACTCAAATGATGACGCCAGCTGGACCACTTCCTTTGAACTTCGAACTTCAAGGTTCTACTCTGGGTCAAGCGGCAGCTAACTTTGGCGAAGCAGCAAACAAGTCGCTTGAAGATACAATGAAAGAACTTCAAGAAATGCGTCGTGAGCAGGCTTCTCAGATCGTCGTACCGGGCCAAGGCGGAAGCCAAATCCAAATGCCTTAAAGCATTTTTTCAATGGGGTCAGACTCGATTGAAAAATAGCCATACTTATGTAGGCGGGGCCTCCAGTCGCGCAAACCGAAACCAGGGAATCGTTTGAAAGCCCCGTGGCACAGCAAGCGCCCCGAGGACGGGCCGCCTACAAAGTCATAATACTTATATGTAAAAGTTGGCACGCAGTCTGACCTACTGAAATAGCGGTTTCGACTAGAGCCTACAAATACCCTGCCCAAACTTAGTCAGCAAAGTGCCAAAACTTGCCGTTGAAGGTTGATTTTGGTTTGGCCGAATGTTACTGGCTTCAAATTCCTGGGTGATGTCTGTAGATGGTGAACAACCAACTTAACAAAGTGTTAAGTCGGCTTTCGGGTCTTCCCTAATATAATTTGAGCTAGCTTGATTGTTTATTAAATAAACTAAAAATGAGGCTTCTAGGTGAATACTTGATAGGTGTTCTAGAAAACGTAAATGAATCCAACGCCGACCTCAGCTTCATAGTTGTTGCGTGCGATTGGGCTATCCGCAATGTCACTACTATAACGCTCATAAACCGCCTCGCCGAAAACCTGCCAATTCTCATTTACATAATGGCGATAATTGTAATTAAATCCAAACGAGCGAAATCCTCCACTCAGGTCGGTCTCATTCAGTCCCGATGCAACTGACTGCTCTGCATCTATACCAAAATCTTTATTGACATAATCACTATCGTGAAATACCAAAGCGATGGCAATTTCATGGCCGGTTCCGTCGTTCTGACCACCGAAGCGGTGCCCCACGCCAAAAAGACCAAGACTTCCGTTTTCACCGGTCACCACTCGAGCATCCAGCCAATAACGCCAGTCGGTATCGAAAGCATGGCGTGCTTGCAAAACTAGTTCAGTTCCCTCATCTCCTTCACCGAGACCATCCAAACGACCGTCATCAGAGTCACTTTCTTCACGCCCCTCATCGAAGCCCACGACAGCCTCGAATAGCCATGTGTCAGAACGAAGACCACGCCACCCGAGCGCCTCACCGGCCCAGAAGAAAATATTATCACCTTTACGCCATTGCACCGCACCGGCAGGATCGACTTCTGCGCCAAATTCATCAGACCCTTCGTAGGCTGATTCGTATTCAACAGCCAGGCCAAGTCCGAAGGCCCAGCCATCATTGCCCCGCGTAAAGTCATCAATTGAAGGTAAGGGCACCATAGCTGTTTTTGTGTCCTGGGCTAATGCTGTTTGAAAGGAGAGTGTATATAAGCAAGTTGTCAAAAGCATGCCAGTAATTTTTTTCATTTAAATTCAACTTATAGAGTGAAGAACAATAAAGTACGTGAAGAATATATTATTGGATCACGCACAATTATTTTCGCTTGAAGGTTCGATTCTAGTGACTAAAAAAAGTGTTCTAATATCCCAAAAGCACTTTTAATAAACTCTATCAGACACTCATCTGGCCTTAATATAACTAAAGCGATAACTATGGTTGTGTACTCTTGGCGATAAATTTCAGTGTTTTCAACGGCATTCACTTCATCTCTTCTTCGTTAATGTCTCAAAGCTAAAATTGACTGTATTAACCTGATACAAATAAGGCTGAAGAGTGACAGAATATCGGATAGTTACTTCTAAAACGAATGTTTGCATCTTTCACTTTCCCAAAGGTACTGCTTTGGTGGCTTGTGGCCTAAATATTCAAGCTTTATGATCAAAGCCGAATGGCAACTTTGCGGACCTAATACGCCTTTGCCATGTTATTTGGTAATGTCACGCTCGGTATTTCAAACTGTAAGGTCGGGGTTGAGCCGATACAACTTATACGTCTAAGTCCTCATAACACGCAGGCATAAAGCGTGGCGTACACACAGCTAAAAACACCAAGTCACCCTCCCCGTCGTTATATATCTTCTGCCTAATGCCTTGCGGGATCAGTACTACATCCCCAGCGCTAACCTGCTGTTCCAGATCTCCAACATAAACCTTGCCTGAACCCTGCTGAATCACATAGCGCTCACTGACTTCTGTTAAGGCATGCCAGCGCGTTGTTTTACCCGGTTCAACTCTAGCTCGCGCAATCGAAAGTGCGGGATCATCGTCAGTATTTAACATCTCCAAGATATAGCAGCCCTCGTGAAAGTAATACTCTTCCCTTTCTGGCGTTCTATAGATACTCAAATTATTCCTCCATTCACCTTCATCTGTGTTATCAACAGGCTTTTCTTGTTAGTATTCGCGCCATATTTGTTCCCTTATTGAATACTGTAAAGAGACGCCAAAATGTCGTATATCATAGGCCAACGCTGGGTCAGCCAGACCGAACCCAAATTAGGATTAGGAATCATCAGCGAGTTTGAAAACCGCCGAGTGACGATCACATTTCCGGCAGCCGGGGAAACTCGCACCTACGCCAGCGTCAACGCGCCTATCAGCCGTGTAGTGTATAAGGCTGGCGACACGATCACCAGCCATGAAGATATCGATTACCTGGTTCTCGACCTCGACCAAAGCGCAGACATTATTACTTACATTGTTGAAAATAAAGAAAGCTCTCAACACGAAGAACTGAGTGAAGTTGAACTTAACTGTTTTATCCAATTTACCTCACCACTTCAGCGCCTGGTTAGCGGCCACTATGACCGAAATAGAGCCTTCCGACTTCGCTATGAAACGCTGCAGCACAAGCACCGCTTACAGCAGTCGTCAACGGATGGGCTGCTTGGTTCACGCACAAGCTTACTTCCTCATCAAGTATATATCGCTGATACTGTCGCGAAGCGCCATGCCCCGAGAGTATTGCTAGCCGATGAAGTAGGACTAGGTAAAACCATTGAAGCAGGCATGATTCTCCACGCCCAGTTGCACAATGGTTTAGCCAAAAGAGCTTTGATCGTCGTTCCTTCTACACTGGTGCATCAATGGCTGATCGAAATGCTACGCCGCTTCAATCTCAGCTTTTCTATCTTTGATCGTGAGCGTTTTGATAGTTTGACCGAAGAAGGTATCGAAAAGCCCTTTGAGACCGAGCAGCTAGTTCTCTGCCATCAGGACTTCCTGATTAATGAAGATATAAAAACCGCAGCCTTAGCGGCCGACTGGGATTTACTGATTGTCGATGAAGCGCATCACTTACATTGGAGCGAATCAGAAAGCAGCATCGAATACCAGTGCATTGAAGCCTTGGCAGCTAGAAGCCGCGGCGTACTATTGCTTACGGCTACGCCTGAGCAAGCCGGTATCGAGAGCCACTTCGCCCGTTTGCGCTTGCTCGACCCTGACCGTTTTCACTCCTTAGAAAAATTTATTGAGCAAGAACAAAACTATCAGGAAATCTCTGATTTGGTCGGAGAGCTTCAAGGTCTTGAAGACGGCTCGTCACTGCCAATTAAAGCCCTTTCCCTACTCGGTGATGATGCACAAAATATCGATATTCCGGAAGCAATACAAAGGCTACTTGATCAGCATGGCACCGGTAGAATACTGTTCCGCAATACTCGCCAAGGTGTTGAAGGCTTCCCGGATAGAATCCTACAGCCTCACCCACTCGATGCAGCTGTTGGTGATGATCAATTTGAAGATGAAGCCGGCATTAAACAGAATCCGAAAGTCACTTGGCTAACCCAGTTCCTGAAAGATAACAGAGATGAGAAAGTCCTGATCATCTGCGCCAGTGCTGAAACGGCTTTAGCGCTGGAGTCCTATCTTCGACTACGAGAAGGCCTGCGAACAGCAGCCTTCTACGAAGGTTTAAGTATTATTGAACGTGATAGAGCCGCTGCCTACTTTGCTGATAAAGAGGAAGGTGCACAAGCCTTAATCTGTTCAGAAATTGGCAGCGAAGGCCGAAACTTCCAGTTTTCACACGACTTAGTGTTATTCGACTTACCAGAGAACCCTGACCTACTCGAACAACGTATCGGCCGCTTAGACCGAATCGGGCAAACACATGACGTCAATATTCATGTGCCCTTCATTCCTGGCAGCCGCCAAGAGGGTTTATTCAACTGGTATGACCAGGCTCTGGATGCCTTCACTCACAGCTGTGCGGCAGGCTTTGCAATTTATGAACAGTTTGCCGTCGAACTGGAAAGTTACTTAAGCGAAGGTGACTTTCAATCTGATCAGGCCTTGTCTTTTATCAAACAAGCCCGTGAGCATCGCGATGCGGCTATGGCAGCTCTTCAAACGGGTCGTGACCCCCTACTTGAGCTTAACTCCTGCAATCCTGAAGAAGCCGAGAAAATCATTGCCTTGATCGAATCTGAGGAAGCAAGCCAGGACCTGTCCTCTTACATGGAAAAGCAGTTCAACCTTTACGGTGTTGAACAAGAGTACCAGTCAGACCAGACTCTGATCATTCGCCCTGGAGAGCACATGCTGGAGCAGCACTTTCCCGGCTTAAACGATGAAGGCAACACCTTAACCTTCCACCGTTTGAAAGCGCTTGTCCGGGAAGATGTCGAGTTTGTCTCATGGGAACACCCGATGGTGACCGATCTAATCGAGCAAACCTTAACAGGAGAGCTTGGTAATGCAGCCTTGGCAACCATGTCGGTAAAAGGTGTTGAACCTGGTACTTTATTTTTGGAAGCCATATTCGCGCTGAACAGCATGGCACCAAAGTCTCTGCAGCTTGACAAATTTTTGCCGGTATCGCCTCAGCGGATCGTTGTTAATATTACCGGCCGCGACCTTAGCGAAGTTTTACCCTACGAGCAGCTTAATGAGCTCTGCAAAGGGCTTAAGCGATCGATGGCGCATGCCGTATTGAAAGAGATCCGTAACGATATTGGTACACTACTTGAGCATGCTCAAAAAACTGCCGAAGCTTCGGTTCCTTCATTGATCAGCCAAGCTAGCGAAGACATGAACAGGGAGCTAGGTAATGAAATTCAGCGCCTGATTAGCCTCCAGGAAAAGAACCCTTTAATTCGCGACGAAGAAATCGACGCTCTGCGTCACAGACAAAGTGCTTGTCAGGAATATATTGAAAAAACAGGGCTAGAAGTTCAAGCCATGCGAGTTATTATCAACACATGATCGAAAAGCAGCACCTGGTAAAAATAGCCAATACACAAATGCCCTTCGGGAAGTACGGTGGCCGTCGTTTAATCGATCTACCTGAAGAATATTTACTCTGGTTCAGAAAAAAAGGCTTTCCGAGCGGCGAGCTAGGTACACTGCTTGAACTGACGCTTGAGATTAAAATTGAGGGCTTGGATAAAGTTATACATCCCCTTAAACGATAGTGCAGTACGTTAGGCGCTGTAGAGCTAAAAAATGGCCTCATGTAGGCAGAGGGTTCCACCCCTCGCTAGTCGATGCCTCGCGCTAAACCTCAGCGAGCCATGAAAGGCTCTGCCTACAGATTTAGCCGGGATGTTTAACTCGATACAGAGTAAGACCCTTATTTTTTACAATAACGCCTAATATTACACCGTTCAATTTGCAGACAACTTTTCTATTTCTAAACTAGACTCATACTAACGTGCACCTTCACTTGGGTAGAGTTCAGTAATGGAAAAGACCAGCGAGCTAATTTGGCAAGACACTCAGCACCAAGAGCTTTTCAGGCTGATTGATGCCTTGAAGGCCCCTAATTCCGGCCAAGAAATCTTTACCCGGCTGTCCAGCTACGCCGACCACCACTTCTGTCTCGAAGAAGCCTACATGCTCCAACTTAACTACCCCAAAACCGAAGCCCATATTAAAGCGCACAATCAATTTCGTGATGAACTGGATGACATGGTAAACAGTATGGGTAAGTTTGACGCTCTGGTTCGTGAATCTATTTCAATATTTCTGCGAGAGTGGTTACAAAGACATGTATTCGGCATCGACAAGGACTTTGAAGCGTTTGTACTGAAGTCGAAGGTAAAATAACAAAACAGGATACCAATGAAAAACATCACTCACCCAGCCTCGCCCGTTATCCTTGAACAAAAGCCTCCTAACCTCTCTAAGGTGAATTTTGATCAAGCTCTCATTGAATCAAAAAGCCAATACACAAAAGCACTTAAAAGCTGCCAGGAGCGCCTTCTCCAAATCCAACAAGCCTATTATCGACAAGGCAAACGAGCAATTATCGTGTTTGAAGGTTGGGACGCCTCAGGTAAAGGTGGGGTAATTAGGCGAATTAGCGAAAAGCTCGACCCCCGCGGTTTTAGGGTCTATCCGATATCAGCGCCTCACCCCGATGAGCAAGGCCGACACTACCTGTATCGCTTTCAAACCCGTCTTCCCAAGCCAGGCACCTTAGCCATTTTTGACCGTTCTTATTACGGCCGGGTGCTTGTCGAGCGAGTAGAAGGCTTTGCACCAGAAACAGCTTGGCAGAGAGCTTATCAAGAAATAAATGAATTTGAGCGAATGTTGACTGATGACGGCGTGCACCTGATCAAGTTCTTTTTACATATCACGCCCGAAGAACAACTTAAGCGTTTTGAACTACGTTTAAACACACCAGAAAAGCAATGGAAGCTAACAGAAGAAGACATCCGAAATAGGCTAAAATGGGACGATTACACACACGCAAGCAACGATATGTTCCGTTTCACTAGTACCGAAGCATCACCCTGGAACGTAGTACCCGCTAATCATAAGTGGAGCATGCGAGTTGCTGTCATGCAGAAGCTGAATGATCAGCTTGTGAAAGGTGTTGATATCACACCACCCGCTCTCGACCCAAAGCTGGTCAAAGCTGCCAAGAAGCATTTGGGTCTAGAAATTTAGGCAGGAGTGATTTACTTCTGCTTCGCTTCAAAAGCTTCGAGCTGCTGAGGCGTTGCCTTCAATTGATGCTTCTCTTTCCATTCAGAATAAGGCATACCATAAACGGCTTTACGCGCCTGATCATAGTCAATTTCAACACTTTGCTCTTCGCCAGCGGCCATGTACCATTTTGCTAAGCAGTTACGACAGAAGTCAGCCAGAATCATTAGGTCGATATTTTGCACTTCTTTGTGGTCGTCAAAGTGTTTTAGCAGTCGACGAAAAGCGGCCGCTTCGATCTCGGTACGTTGTTGATCGCTCATATTTTCAAATGCGGTATTTACAGACATATTATCCCTTAATATTGTTTAATTAGTGCGCCAAGGCTATCGGTTTTTTTGTAGATAGTATCAGAAGCACGCTTATTTTTTCTGAAATGTGCGCCACAAATACTGGGCTCACTGAGACTTTACTTCAGACTCTAAGTAGTCGAGCAAAAATTCTTGCTCTAGAGGTTTGGAAAAGTAATAACCCTGCAGTTTTTCCACGCCTAACTCAACGAGTTTACGACACTGAGCCTCAGTTTCCACCCCCTCAGCCACAACATCAAACTTGAGCAAGCGCGCGGCATGCGTAACAGCTGTCACAATAGCAAAACCACTCGTATCCAACTTCGTGATAAATGATCGATCAATTTTTACCGTATTTACCGCTAAATCCTGCATAGCGGATAATGAAGAGTATCCTGTTCCAAAGTCATCAATCGAAACTTTGATACCACGTGACTGTATAGCCGAAATGGTCTCCATCATCTTTTCAGTATCTTTGGCAAATACTGATTCTGTAATTTCCAAGTAGATGAGCGAAGGGTCAATACCACTTTCTTGTACAGCTTCATCAACTATGCTCAAGAAGTCAGAATCCTCTAATTGAATCACTGAAACATTAATACAAACTGAAACCCGCCTCAGACTTTGCCACGCAAGCGCAACTTTACACGACTCTTTAAGAACCCATACGCCTATTCGATGTATTGAACCGTACTGTTCAGCAATTTTGATGAACTCATCAGGAGGGATGCTCTTACCTTCAAAATCCCATCTCAATAAAGCTTCAAATGCGATGTTCTTACTATTATTTGTTGATACGATCGGTTGAAAAACAAGACGCATCTGATCCTTATCAATCGCATCATTTAATCCTTTTTTCAGTTCAAGCTCATATTGGTGTTTAGCTTCCATTTCTGGTGTGAACACACAAACTTTTGAGGGTTTTGTTTTTTTCTGGTGATACATTGCCGTATCAGCAAACTGAATCAACCTGCTTTCAGAGCGCTCATGCTCGGGATATAAGCTAATCCCAACCGTCGCGCTAACCGGCAATATCCCCTCATTTGATTGATGTTCATGAGATAAAATTTCAATTATCTCGTAGGCCTGTGAGATGGCTTTTTCACTACTACAATCTTCAATGGCAATCAGGAACTCATCACCGCCCCAACGGCATAACAAACTTTCATTGGCAACTTTTTCACGAAGCCGTCGAGCACTTTCTTCTAAAATTTGATCCCCTACCTTATGCCCATAGGTATCGTTTACTTTCTTAAAACCGTCAAGGTCTATAAATAATAAACTCAGGGTGCTCCTTTTCTCATCACTTGCCTGCAAACTCGCTTTAAGGTTCTTCAGAAAAGAGTTCCTATTGTGCAAATGGGTTAGTGAGTCTAAATTAGAAAGCTCATAAATTTTCTGCGTTCTCTGCTCTACTTTTTGTTCCATACGATTTACTAACAAGGCATTTTCATTCTTTAAAGCAATCGCATCTCGAGCAAAGTTTGCTGACTTAGCTGAAATGATGAGCATCACGAGACTATAGCTAAGCCCTAACACACCAATATTCTGATCGGTCGCGTCGTTACTGAGTAAGAACACCACCGACACAGGACACAACAAGGCAAAGGTATAAAACATGGACGTAAGTTTATGAGCAGCCAACACAATAGCCGACCCACCGGCCATCCCTGAAATCACAATTATAATCGTTACCTTCTCAACCAAGGGACTATAACTCACAGCATAAGCGGCATAGCTAGACCACATTAAGGCCGTTAGATTGACCCCATAAATAAAGCGTCTGACTGACCTTTTGCCGTCGTAGTGAGTCTTCGATAAATGCTTCTTCCAGGATACCCAGTCAATCAGCCTAACAAGCAGTAAACTCATCATCCCTAACCACCAGGTAATTTTAAACTCTTGCAGAACAGGATTATCGTAAAAATAAACTAAAAAGCTGGAAGCAATAATCGATATTAATATGCCAGAAAAGGCATTCCCATAAAGAAGCTCAGCAGCATCACGTTGATCATCATATGAAAGTAAGTCTTGAGTACTGCGCTGCACATGTCACCTAAACTAAGTTATTTCAAGATTGATAAGAATTCTTAAGCGCCCGGACTACACAAAATTATGGCGCACGTAGACTACCATGCTGTAGGCGCACAAAATTGCTCATTTCGTGAACAATTGCAACAAATTCGCCCATCACACAAAAGCCATCATATCTAGCTTGCCTTTCGGAATTTATAATGCGGTAATTGTAGTACATGATTACCATATACCTAAAATAAGACCTTCAACTAAAAGGATTTAGTGATGTCGATAAAAGACTGGCCCGAGGATGAGCGGCCTAGAGAAAAACTCCTCAAATTTGGTTCACAAAGTCTGAGCGATGCCGAGTTACTTGCCATATTTTTACGCGTCGGCACGCGCGGGCAAAGCGCTATTGAACTGGCGCGCGCCTTAATCCGGCACTTTGGCTCGTTACGACAGCTAATTGGTGCAAGCCAAAAGCAGTTCTGCGCTCATCCCGGCATGGGCCCAGCCAAGTACACTCAATTACAAGCTACGCTGGAAATGAGCAAGCGATGCTTTCATCATGAAATTCAGGAAAGCGATGCGCTTACCAGCCCTGAAGCAACTCGCAACTTCTTACGCAGTGCGATTATCCACAAGAAGCAAGAAGTATTCGGCTGCCTGTTTTTAAACAACCAGCACCAAGTATTGAAGTTCGAAGAACTATTTCAGGGAACAATAGATTCTGCCTCGGTTTACCCACGCGAGGTCGTCGGCAAAGTGATTGAAAACAATGCCGCTGCCGTTATCTTTTGTCACAACCACCCTTCCGGTTCAGCAAAACCGAGCCAAGCCGATATTGAGCTTACCCGACGTTTAGTTAAAGCTTTGGAGTTGATTGACGTACGCGTGCTCGATCATATGATTGTCGCGGGTTCTCTTGTCGTGAGCATGGCTGAGCTGGGGCTGCTATAAACATTAGCCAAAGCCTTTCAAGCCACCTTGGCCTTCACCAAGATAGGCAGCACCATAGACACCCGCCGAATCCCCGAGCTTTGCGCAAACGATCGGGGTTTTGGCGTGTTCGGTAAATACATGCGCTGCCATCCGCTCATTTATATCTGAATAGATCTCGATAATATTGGACATGCCACCGCCCAAAATAATGATCTGCGGGTCAAGTATATTAACCACCTGAGCAAGCGAAGCAGCCAGCTGGTTCAAGTAGCTTTGCCAAATATCTGCCGCCTTGGCATCTTTGGCTCTCATAGCCGAAATAATTTCTTCAGAGCTAAGTACCTGAGCGTACCTAAGATGATAGCTCATGGCTAAACCTGGCCCCGACAAGTAGGTTTCAATACAGTCTTTGCGACCACAATAGCAAAGCCTGCCTCTCTCTGGCTCGGGTAATTTATCCAACTCAAGAGCTGGCAGACAGTTATGTCCCCACTCCCCGGCAATGCTATGTAAGCCAGCTAACACTTTTCCGTTGACGACAAGGCCCGAACCAACACCCGTCCCAAGAATCACGCCAAAGCTAATCTCTGGCACTTGTGCGCCGAACCCTTCTTTGCCACTTCCTGCAAGTGTTTCAGCTAAGGCAAAGCAGTTTGCATCATTTTCCAGATAGACCTCACAAGCGAGTAGGCGCTTAAGATCCTCAAGCAAGGGTTTACCATTCAGTACCACGGAATTGCAGTTCTTCATTACTCTCGGCCCCGTCACGG
>NZ_LWGA01001471.1:0-937 GCF_001635235.1 Oleiphilus sp. HI0117
AACGGTTTGTGACGCACCACCACCAAAGGAAGCACCCGCTTCAGCACCCTTACCTTGCTGCAGCAAAACCAAACCAATCAAACCTAGTGATACCAGAATATGCACCACAATAACGGCAGTCTCTAACCATTCCATACTTTTAGCCTATTTTTCTACTCTAGTTGCCCGCCCCATCAAGAGCCTCAAACTCTTAATTGCAACAAACAACAATAAAAATTACTAACCAGCGCTCTTACAGATTTGTAAAAAGTCGCTCACTTTTAATGATGCGCCACCAACTAGCCCACCATCAATATCATCCTGACCAAACAATTCTTTGGCGGTTTTTACATTAACACTACCACCGTACAGAATTGCCATATTTTCAGCTAAGTCCGCAGACTTTTCTGAAACCTGCTGCCGAATATAAGCGTGCATTTCCTGAGCTTGCTCTGGCGTTGCTGTTTCGCCTGTCCCAATTGCCCAAACCGGCTCATAAGCAATAAGCAAATCAGACATTTCTTGCGAAGAAAATTGCTTCAGCACAGCGCCGACTTGCGTCGCAACAACTTCCTGCGCTCTACCACCTTCTCGATCTTCCAGAGTCTCACCTACACACAAAACCGGCTTAATACCAGCCTTTAGCAAACGGGAGATTTTAGCAACAACATCACTATCAGTCTCTCCGAACAAAGCTCTACGCTCTGAGTGCCCAACTAACGACCACTGACAACCTACATCGCTCAACATAGGCGCAGATACTTCACCAGTAAACGCACCTTCGTCAAAACCAGCAACATTCTGAGCTGCCAACTGGATACCGGAGTCTTTACTTGCTTCAAAAAAGCCGGAAAGTAAAACTGTCGGCGGTGCGATTAGCACTTGCACATCGTCAGGCACGTTAGACGATGCTTGATCGCTAAATGCCTGCAAGTAGTCCTGCATAAATGCAACACTA
>NZ_LWGA01001472.1:0-590 GCF_001635235.1 Oleiphilus sp. HI0117
TTTTGAGTCTGAATATTTCTGACCACAAGCCCTCAAGGCAGTATTTTCATCCATTGCTCCGGTGTGACTTAAGCCCAACGCGGCAACGGAGGAAAAGTGCAGAAAGCGCTTTTTGTTATCACCCTTTGCCGCTTCATCTAATACAGTCTGCGTACCCAACACATTAACGCGCCAGGTTTCCTCTTCTGTTGCAGCATTAGAGACCACTGCAGCCGTGTGAATGAGGGTGTCACAACCAGCTAGCATGTCTCGCCATCTCTCTGGCTCAAATAAATCAGCTTGTATGATGTTTTGTTCCTGATTGGCACTTAGATCAATCCCACAGGTCTCGATACCTTTTTTATTTAGGCAACGCGCCAGACTTTGTGCGATAAAACCTTTTGCGCCGGTAATAAATACTTTCTTCATTGCGGCCTGCCTATTATTTTTGTTGTTTCAATACGTTTCTGACAATCGAATCAATATAGAAATTAACTAGCTTTACGGGAATCAGTCTGTTCATCCAATAGGTCATCCGGGCGAGCTTGCCTGGAATGATGTAAAAACGCTTCGATTCCAAGCCTTTCATAATATCGTCAATCGCATGCTCC
>NZ_LWGA01001473.1:0-805 GCF_001635235.1 Oleiphilus sp. HI0117
ATAAACTATCCTTATATTTCAAATAGATAGCTTCAAAAAACTAATTTAGTTATTGCCTCGGATAAGACTTGAGAATTCCAGCATAGCTCCTCAACCAAGGCTGTTGAGAAGTAATTATTTTAGGTGCCACCTTGAGCGCAGCATTGGCGGAAGCCTTATCAGGATAAACACCATAAAAAACAACAAACCAGGGTTTACCGCGATGCAGTGTTTCAAGATAGTATATCGGCTGAGCACTTTTACTTACGCGCTTTGCGAAGTCTATCGCTGTTTTCTCGTTATAGCTACCTAAAATTTGAGCTGAATAACCACTTGAGTTTTGGGATGCAACCCATGCTTTCCCCTTAAAGAACGGCTTAAGTATTTCACGGCTGCTCTCTGCGGCAGGAATAATTTTTTCCTGTACATTTTTAGCGATTTTCTCTATCTGCAAAGTATCGCTAACTAGTTGATCCGATTCTGGAACGCTAACTTCTTTATCTGCTAGAGTACCATCTTGTACCTTGTCGGGCTCAACAAGCTCTTTAACACCAGCGCTCTCTGGAATTGATCGAGACGCCGACATTTCAGGCTTATTGAGCGAACCTTTTTTAATCTCGCCACTACCCTGACGACCTTTATCCAAACTATCTATATTGCTTTCTGAAGCTTTAGCCAAACTCTCTGACAGGGCCTGATCAAGCATTCTTAACCTTGCTTCTCTCTGTTGCTCTACGAGAGACACTTTATTTTCATCAGAGTTATTCTCTTGCTCCGGCTGCTCGTGCGCGACTGCTTCGCTATCTCCTTCAGTAAACAAGCCATA
>NZ_LWGA01001474.1:0-1017 GCF_001635235.1 Oleiphilus sp. HI0117
ACGACTCAGCCATCGAAAGAATCTCTACAGGAAGCTCATCAGCAGTGGAGTCTAGCTCACGATACATATATCTCGACTAGACTTCTTAGACAATGGCTAAAAAGCCTGAACATCATACATCCGGTTTTGGATGTGACTCTCAGCTCTCCTGAACTCGTTCATACGAACCACAACCGCATTGATCAGTACCCTTTGATTCCTGGCTATTTAGATAAGGTCCAAGGCTACCCGCTAAGCGGTTTAATTCACTCTGAAATCGAATTGACCAAGGATAGCCTTAATCAGGAGCATTTACTCGGAGATTCTGCCTATGTTGCCTTAGGCTTTCATGCTTTAGAGTTTATGCTTTTTGGCGAGAGTGGAAACCCGAGAATCGTTGCAGACTTTTCAATCGAGAACACTAGCAAAAGTCAGAACCAAAGCGCCAAGCGTAGAGCAAAATACCTCAAACTCCTAAGCAAACTGCTCAAACAAGATATCGAAGCTTTTAGCGTTTCTTGGAACAGGCTCGATGGCTACTATCCAGCAGCACTTGCCACCATTCCTGAAGAAGAACTCAGAGCATCACTTCGTCAAATTGCTGAAGTAGAACTCGAAGCCTGTCGGCAAATTCAAATGCTGATCGGCAAGCAAGCTATGCACGATACCAAGAGTAGTATCGCCGCAAGAATAAGCCTTGCAAATCGCGTCATTGAAACACTAGAAAGCACGAGACAAAACTAAGCCCTGCATCGCACTTTCATTTAATCAAACTACGATGCTGGCAAAACTCTGACGAAAATTGATTTCAGGTATTCTGTTTCCGGAATTACTGGCAGTATTGGGTGATCTGCACCTTGGCCGCCCTGCTCAATTACTTGTAAGCGCTTTTCCAAAGTCTGGCCACTTACCGCAATAGCTTTCATCAAGGCTTCTCGCGAAAGGTGCATAGAACACGACGCAGAAACCAGTAAACCATCTTTTTCTAGCAGGCGCATCGCAAGCTGATTCAAACGTTGATAAGCAATCTCACCCGCT
>NZ_LWGA01001475.1:0-740 GCF_001635235.1 Oleiphilus sp. HI0117
TTTGCATTTTGGCGAAAGCTTGTATGAAGAGAACGATAAGGGCGAGAAGGTTCGTTTGAAAGTACCGCATATGGGGTGGAATCAGGTGGTGCAGAATGGTGATCACCCTATGTGGCATAAGATCTCAGATGCCTCGCGTTTTTACTTTGTCCATAGCTATTACGTAGCGGCTGATCATCAATACTTGGCAGGTTCGGCCCAATACGGGAAGTCTATCGCTGCGGCACTTAGCCGAGATAGCATTTTTGCAGTTCAGTTTCACCCTGAAAAGAGCCAGCATGCAGGTTTACAGCTACTCAAGAATTTTGCGAACTGGTCTGGAAAATAGAAGGTACTAGTCAAGCGATGAATATCCTACCCTCAATTAACCTAATGCAGGCTAAATGTGTGCATGTGTCTGGTCATCACCTTGATCAGACCAAAGTTTACTCCGATGATGCGACAGACCTTGCCGGGCGTTGGATGGATGCCGGTGTGCAGGACCTTTATGTGTTTGACGTAGATGGTGCAATTCAGGGGCGGACGGCTCATGCAGAAATGATCGTTTCGATCGCTCAGCGTTTTCCAAATCTAAATTTACATGTTGAAGGTGGAATTCGTAGTGAATCTGAAGTTGAGCATTACCTGAAGTCTGGTATTAGAACAGTGACCTTAGGAACTAAAGCTATAGAAGATCCTGCGTTTATTGCTGAAATGTGTAAGCGCTTTCCTGAGCGCATTACGGTGAGCCTGTCACTGCT
>NZ_LWGA01001476.1:0-520 GCF_001635235.1 Oleiphilus sp. HI0117
CGAGTTTGGTCTTCGCCATATATAGGTGTCGCAGTTAGGCCAAAGGTACGTACACCGACCTTAATTTCAGTTTGATATGTACTGGTCAGACGCTCAAGCATACTGCGTTGGTGTGCAGGGTTTTTGTGGAAAACATCGATGTTGTTGCCAACAAGGTTATTGGCATCAAAGTTTGGCAGCACTTTGCGTAAGTCTGCCTCAGCTACGCGCATCATATTCTGTACTGCTTTGTTCATATAATTGATGTTGTAATTTGCATCGGCCATCATCACATTGGTATTACAAACATCGAGAGCCAGTCTAACGCCTGCATTTTCCTCGGCGAGTTGTTTGGCTTTTGTTTCTTGAGCAAGCGCTTCTGTTCGGTCATTCCATTCAACGACAGTACCGATTCGTTCTTTGTTTTCAGCAAAAATAGGGGTCGCGATTAAGTTAAATGTGCGTGGCCCAACCGTAATGTTGGTTTGGTAAGTGCTGGTGAGCTTCTCAAGCATGCTGCGTTGATGCGCTGGATTCTTAT
>NZ_LWGA01001477.1:0-826 GCF_001635235.1 Oleiphilus sp. HI0117
GCAGCCCCGCTAAAGGCTCTGGTTTATTAAACAATGAGCTCTATAGAGGTCGTCATATTTGGAATCGATCTCAGTGGACTAAGGATCCGGATTCTGGAAAGCGTGTTCGTATAGAGAGATCGGAATCAGAGTGGAGTATTAATGAGCGAGAAGATTTACGCATTGTCACCGAAGAACTATGGGAAAAGGTAAGAGCACGTTTTAAAGAGTCTCGATATAAAGGTGGGATAAAAGGAAAGGGGGGGCGTGTTAGATCATTATTGGGCGGCTTAATGTCTTGTGGTAAATGTGGCGCTCCCATTGTGGTTGTTAGTTCTCACTCATACGGATGTTCAAACCGAATGAACAGAGGTCCTTCAATATGTGAAGGCGTGAATGTTAATCGCAAAGAAACCGAACAGAAGCTACTTACTGAAATTCAGGACATGCTACAAAGTGATGAATTGGTCGAGTTTGCGTATGTTGAGTCGCTTAAGGTATTAAATGAACTCTCTGCTGGGAAAGGTGATTCCAGGAAAGCATTGCTTCAAAGAATAGATGAGCTCGATAAAGAGATAGAAAGATATATTGAGGCAATAGGGGCAATCGGAATATCCGGGTCGATAGCCGAGAAACTCAAATCTGCTGAATTTGAAAAGATACAAATCAACGAACAGTTATCTCAAGAGTCTGAAGAAACTGAATTACCAGAGCTGTCGGTAATTAAAAAACTATACAAAGCCTGGGCTTTCGAGCTACAAGAGTCGAGAAAAAATAGTACTAATGAAACTAGAGATTATTTAAAAGATATCTTGAGAGAAGTCGAGATTAACAAAGAAGGCTCAGA
>NZ_LWGA01001478.1:0-1025 GCF_001635235.1 Oleiphilus sp. HI0117
TATTCATGGAGGGCGTGAATTCGATCAGGACGAGAATGTCAGCTCATCTGATGCTATGGATGAATACTTCTTTGATATGCTTGGCTCAGTTGCCGATCAGCAACCTTTAAAAGACTTAGATACAATACACAAAAACAAGCTTAGTGACGCGGAATTACACTCTCTAGACTCCGTGAATGTAATGCATACAAGGTCTAAAGAGCCACTTGAAGGCAGAGTAGGATCCAAGTTAAAGCCTAAGGTTATTGCAAAAGCAAATTTTGCAAAAGTGAAGCCGGCTAAGCCTCAATTTGCTGAGCCTGAAAGATCAAAAATTTCACCTCTGATTATACCTGCTGCATTTCCAAAGCTTGCGCCGGTTAAAACCAAGCCGAGTGTTAAAGAGTCATCTGAGCAGAACCTTAAAGTAAAGCAAAAGCTTGAAGTTAAGACCGAGCAAAAGACTGAACAAAAGCTTCAGACTAAGCTAGATAGAAAGACGGCCTTAGCGATTCTGGAGAAGAAAAAGTCAAAGTTGAGCGCGGCTCAGCTTTCCCGCTTGGAAGCGAAGCTTGGTCTTAAAGCCGAGCCCGAGCTTAAAACAAAGGTTAAGCAAGAAGTACTTGTTGAAACTGTCGACAAGCCAAAGGTATCCGTTTCTGCACCTGCACCCCTGAGTGATACCAAGGTAGACGCTAAAGTTCAGGCTAGGGAGGCTGTGACTACTGAAGTTTCTGAAATTGAAAAGATACATGAAAAAAGAACAGCTTTGGTTACGCCTGGTGAGCCTGGACAAGTTGGGCCGCCTTCATGGGCTCAAGATCGCTTCGAGTGTTTGATCTTTTCTGTAGCAGGTTTAAAGCTTGCGGTGCCTTTAGTTTCTCTCGGTGCAATCTATAAAATTGAAAAGGAGCTCACGCCAATTGTCGGCCGGGCAGATTATTTTATGGGCTTGTATAGACATTTGGATAGAAATGTCAGAGTGGTCGATACAGCTCAATGGGTCATGCCGGACCGTTGGAGCGAGGATGCTCGGGCCGGATATC
>NZ_LWGA01001479.1:0-1102 GCF_001635235.1 Oleiphilus sp. HI0117
AAATTTTTAGTAAGATTGGAAACTTGTATCATGGTTTACTCTGAATTGAATTAACTCTAGATTCATATTGTTATGATTAACATATTGACTCACGACAGACTCTTCTACAATGCGAGTCGACGGGTCTTCTCTGATCGTAAGGCCCGGCAGGAAAATATAGAGAGCGTACTCTTTAATTTCAAGTGTTTTCAGCAAAGCTTTCAAGGTAGTAATCTTTTGCCCCACAGATTTAACCTTGCGGTTACAAATATGTGAAAGACTTGAGATAAAGCAGCCACAGAGCTGTGATTTATGGCCGACAGCAAACAAGTGAATTTTGCCTTGAGGCAGGCTTGCCTATAAACTAGCCCACCAACATATACTGCTCGACAACTCGATTACATGATTCAGCCCATATACAGAAGTTAAGACGCTGAATGCTTGTAGTAGAGCAACCCGGTACTGCACATAATTGAACTAAACGGAGACCCTTAGTTTATGAGTCATTTTTTCGGATTAAGTTCTTTACTATTTAGCCTGCTAAGAAAAATTCTATTCTTGTGGGTTCGCGTTGAAGTAAAAGGTGCCGACACGGAAAGCCTTAAAATAGACCCGAACAAGCCGGTTTGTTATGTTTTACAATACAGCTCACTCTCTGCTCGTCTCGTCCTCGAAAACAGCTGCATTAAGTCTGGACTCCCTTCTGCCCAAGCACAACTCAAACTCAATGAAAACTCGGTTAGGCGCTCTTTTTTCTTCTTGTATGAACGTCAAGGAAACTGGTTTAAAAAACGCCAAACCCCTATGGTCACTAATCGGCTCAAACAAATCGTCAAGACCATTGCCGAGAGCAATAAAAATTCCGATATAGACCCATTGGACGTTCAACTTGTTCCGGTCACTTTATTTTGGGGTCGCTCCCCCGAAAAAGAAAAGTCATGGTTTAGATTACTTTTTTCTGACGGCTGGGCGGTATCCGGGCCTTTCAAAAAGCTCTTGATAATACTCCTTCACGGCCGTCGCAGCCTAGTACAATTCAATCAGCCACTTTCTGTGCAACAAATGCTCGAGGAAAGTAGGCAAGACGAGAAGATTTGTGCTCGAAAAGCCGCTCGTATTTTAC
>NZ_LWGA01001480.1:0-9012 GCF_001635235.1 Oleiphilus sp. HI0117
AAAAAACGGTCCCCTACAACCTCATTTTCATGGACTGCCAAATGCCGGAAATGGATGGATATGAAGCAACTACAGCGATCAGACAAGGTAAAGCCGGAGAAAACGCCAAGCAGCTACCTATTGTTGCCATGACAGCTAATGCAATGAAAGGTGATGATGATAAATGCTTTGCTGTGGGAATGAATGACTATATTAGCAAGCCTGTCGATGCCATGATCGTTCAAGAGAAGCTAAATAAATGGCTACATTAAGATGGCAGCGCCCTGTTAAACGCCTCATAATGATAAGCGAGTTCACTTGCTGACTCAGACTCACCTGCAAGCTCAAGTAGTTCGATAACACACTCAGCCGTACACAACCCGCCTTTTAGCTGATTTCCTCTACGCACAAAAGTGGAAGGTGTCACGTTATCCAAAGAGAACTTGTCGGCTTGTTGCAAATAAGGGCTTTGTCTATACATTTTCTTGGCTTGTTGCCAAGTAGCATCCAGAATCACGTAGTGAGTATAGGAAAAAAGACATTGAGGGTCAGGCTGATAAGTGCCAGGGCTATCGGTGTTTTGTGTAGGCAGTTCTTCTCTAGGAAAGAGCACCGCGGCTTGCTGCCGAGCCAATAGACTCAATAAACTTTCATCGGGTTCCCGACGCTTCCAAACGACAAGTTCGCAATCACCCTTCAATATACCTCTAACGACTGCACCCGTATTATTCTTCTTTTCTAATTCCCGCTCATGCGTAAGTAATATAAACTTCATTAACTATAAAATACGATTACGGCCTGCTTCTTTAGCTTCATATAATAATTTGTCAGCACTCTCGATAAACTCTGCCGCACTTTGCCCTTCACCAGCAAACTGAGCAATCCCACCACTAACCGTGACATGATCTGCCACTAAAGAGTGTTCATGAGGATAATTCAAATCACTAAACAACTTATTTATACGCTTCGCAACCGCTTGCGCTTGCACCGCATTGGTATTAGGCAAAATCACTGCGAATTCTTCCCCACAATACCGAGCAACAATATCGGCTGGTCGGCACATCGCTTTACGCAAGGTTTCACCAACAGCCTTTAAACACTCGTCACCGGCTTGATGTCCGTTGTTATCATTGAAAGGTTTAAACTGATCAACATCGATCATAATCAAAGTTAAAGGGTCTTTCTCTTTGATTGACCTAGTGATCTCCAGCTCCATGGCCTTATCAAAACCACGGCGGTTCACCAGTCCTGTTAAGGTGTCTTGAAATGCGAGCAACTCCATTTTTAATTTGGTGCCATGAAGCTCGTCCTGAATCTGGGCGATACGCTCCATCGCATGAATCATCGCTTCAAGCACTTCAGGCACTATCGGCTTATAAAGATAAATATCGCCGCCTGACTGAATACCCACAGTACAAAACTTAGTATCCGTTTTAGCACTAACAAAAATAATGGGGAACCATATAGAGGTATCTTGACGAATAATTTTAGTCGTTTCAAAACCGTTAAGACCAGGCATTTCAACGTCCATCAAAATCAAATCGACTTTCTCTTGCCGACAGAGGTCAATTGCATCCTGTCCACATTCGGCCTCGATGACATCATGCCCAAGCCCGGCAACTACTGCTAGAGACACAAGCCTCATAGAACGCTGGTCATCAACAATCAGTACTTTCATAACTCACTCAACTTTTATTAGTCATTACATGCTCAGATCGCTATGGCTAGTTAACGGCCTTTAGTATACTGAGCAACTTATTATGAGAGCGGCCATAATGAAGCACCACAATTGTTACAAGATAAAATCGTTTGTGCTCTAAAGTACAGTATAGAGTATGCCCAAGCATTTTTCTTACACAAGACGACTCGATTCATAATTTTTTGCGCTCTGATAAAAAACTGTTAACCCAAGTGCAAATAACTACTTGAACAGCCGAAAAATACTGTTAAAGTGCGCACGTCTGGATTCCATAGGACTACATATATCTCTCGCCACGCCCAGAATTGGCAGAGCACCCTATATGTTAAGAATCCATTTGCACTGCACAACAAACTTAGAATAGACGCACCCATGACAGAAACCCCACTGATTCGCCAAATTGTTTCTCGACCCGCACTCAGTTTTATTATCACTCTGGCAATTATCCTCGTATCAGCATTTCTCGCGGCTCAAGTAACAAAAAACACCACGCCCTATTTCTTGGACCGCACCCACACAGAGCGCGTTAAAGAAGATCTGATGACAGATATTTTTGAGCGATCCAGAGAAACCATTGTTATTATTCTCGAGGCAAAATCTGGCGATATTTTTTCTGCAGAGTCACTGAGCTTATTAGAAACTATTCATAAGACTCTAGACTCCGTTGACTTGATAGAAATGATCAATCCTAAACTCAACACAGGCAAGTCACTCGATAAGGCCAGCTTAATCAGTCAATATAACCAAAGCCTGGCGGCGGCTAAAAACGAGCAAGAATCTAAGGAAATAGAAGCATTACTAGGCCAATACCTCTTCCCTATTCGCAATATCAAGTCACTACTAAATAGTGATGACATTTTCATGCTTGAAGATGAGATCACCATTGCCCCCAACTTCGAGCAAGAAAAGATCGCTCAATGGCAACAGAATCAAGGCAAAGAAATATTAGATAACCCTCTGTTTACGGATGCTTTGGTTAGCCCAGACGGCCGCGCAATGGCAATTAATCTTGAACTAAACATCGATACCGACGATAGCGCAAGCACTACTGCGATATTCAATAAGGTTCAAGGGTTGATAAAACCCATCGTTGAATCAAGTAATTTCGACCTCTACTTTTCTGGCTCACCAGTCGTAAATGTAGAAATTTCTAATGTTATGGAAAAGGATAATCAACGCTATTTCCCTTTAATCGTCCTATTAATAGCATTAACACTGGCCTATTTATTTCGCAGTGCCTGGGCCCCGTTCTTTGCGCTCAGCGTATCAATTATCAGTATCGTCATCACCTTTGGACTCATGACCTTGCTGGGCATATCCCTGAATATCGTGACCACGATGTTGCCGATATTCATTATCACCATTGGCGTAACAGATGCCATTCATGTTCTTTCCGAATCTAAATTAGACCAAAACAAAACAAGTAAGCAAGAAGCAACTATTGCTAAAGTCAGTAAACTTTTTCGCGCAATGTTGCTTACGTCGCTGACGACAGCTCTTGGTTTTTTCTCACTTTCATACACCGAAATTACTAATATAAAAGAATTCGGCATCATGGTTGGAATCAGCGCTATTGTCGCGTTTATTATTTCTGTAACGGTGCTGCCTACTTTAATGGCAAATATAAATTTTTCTTCAGGAACAACTCAGCGCCCCATTCGTTTCTTTGAGGCTTTAGAAAACATTGCTAAAAAGCAAACCATTTCTCGTTGCTTCGCACTGCTATTCCTTTTAGTCGTCTTCTCCTTAATCGGGCTTCCTAATTTCTACGTTGACCAACAAAACCTTCACTCCTTCAAAGCCCAGACTCAACTGAGGCAAGATGATGCCAGAATCAACGAGTTACTAGGTGGCACCGTACCAGTGAACGTATGGATAAGCTCAGATGAGCAAAATGGCATCCTTTCTCCTGAGGTATTACGAGTGATAGAAAAACTCGAAGCGCAAGCTAAGCGTCATGATGCAGTTGGCTACACAAGCTCAATATCTGGTTTTATCAAACAGCTACACAAAACCTTATCGCCCAATGATGACAAGATACAAAGCTCAGAGCTAAGTCCGGAGCTTATATCCCAATATTTATTTTTGTTAGAGGGCGGCCCCTCACGAGACCTTGAGTCTATTGCCAAAGTGGGCCCTTACAATGAAACTCGCGTGGTAATCATGTCCAAAACAGATGGCTCCAAGCAGTTACAGCAACTGTTAGACGATCTAGGCCCTATTGCTGAAACCTTACCTGAAGGGGTTTCGTTTAGATTCACCGGCTACGGGAGTATGAATGCTGCCGCCTCAAAAGAAATTATCCAAGGACAACTTTCCAGCATTATCATTTCGGTTGTCGGACTTTTATTGGTTTTGTGCACGATCTACCGCTCAATCCGTATTGGAATAATCGCTATCTTCCCACTAAGCATGTCATTACTGGTCATGTTCGGACTGATGGGTTTATTGCAGATTCCTTTAGATATCGGCTCTAGTCTGCTATGCGGCATTGCCTTCGGCATCGGCATCGATTACTCCATACATATCGTCGAAGCCTACTTACGAAACTTAAAAGCACTTCAATCTAGGGATGCCGCAGCTCAAGCAGCCCTGACAGATATCACCTTCCCAATATTAACCAGCGCTTTTACCATTGCATTAGGCTTCTCAATCCTCTTGTTGTCAGAGTTTCAGCCTATTTTCAACCTCGGACTTCTCATTAGTATTACCATGCTAGTGTCTGCGCTATGTACACTTTTTATCATGCCAAACCTTCTGAAATTAGCTAAGGTAGGAAAAGTAGTAGAGCAGGAAGAAGAGCTCGAACCTTCGATGCTTGCAGAGGGCTAACCAGCCCTACTCAAAAACCTTATATTTTTTGATATACCTGAGTGCAAAAGGCGTCTCGATTAGCATATATGTCAGTAAACTAAACCAGAACCAGTTAGTCTCTAGAATGATCAACGATAACTTGAGGTCTTGACCTTGATATAAGCTGCCAACCACCAAGAGAGATATCACCATAGCAGCCAAGTCGTTCGTAAATAGTTTGTTCAAATCTCGCCCCGCAAACCGAGGATAAACGAACAAATAAGTAAGCGTCACCAATAGGAAATTGATCAATAAAATAAGAGCTTCAGCTTGCATAATCATTCCGATTCAAACTTGTAAACAGTCATCATACCTCGAACTGATAACAAAGTGACTAATAACAAACGTTAGTTGTAATAACGACACAATCTAAAAGCGACACTCCAAACCGGCCAAACTCTACTACACTAATATCACTACCGACATAATAACTAAGTTAGCCTGCTTTTTTGAAATCAGATATCTAGATTTGAATTGGCTTATAAACGGTTAGGTATATGAAGCGTACAAGTGCCACAATTAAAGCATTAACCCTGCTTTTGTTAGTCAGTTTCCATTCACTCTCTAAGGCTGAAACTATCCAAATAGCCAGTGGAGAATATCCGCCGTGGACCTCACAATCACTGCCGGGTGGAGGCTACATTAATCATCTAGTTAGCGAAGCGTTTAAGCTCCACAACATTGACGTCAAATTTGACTATCTCCCTTGGAAAAGAGCCCTAGAAGCGACTCGAATCGGTAATTATCACGCCACGTCTTTTTGGGGGGAAAGTGAAGAAAGAAGACAAGACTTTCTCCATAGCCAAACGATCGAGAATATCTATTTTGTCTTTTTCTACACTAAAAAACGCTTTAACGGCCCGTTCAAATGGCAAAGCCTTGATGAACTAGGCCGTTTAAAAATTGGCGCTACGCGGAGCTATACTTATAACGATGAATTTTGGCGTTTATACAAGCAAGACAGGTTAAGAGTGTCAATTAGCAATACAGATATAGATAACTTGCGAAAACTAATCAGCGGAACAATCGACTTATTTCCTATCTCTGAATTCACAGGAAAGTACCTGCTTCATAGAAACTTTTCACCAGCTGAAATAGAATCGATCGGAATCAACACTAAAGCACTCAGTGAAGGTAAAAACTATATTTTATTTTCCAAAACCCAGCCAGACAGCCAATACTATCTAAATATTCTGAATGCCGGGCTCGAAGCGCTCAGACAAGAAGGTAAATTTCGAATTTTCCAAGAAGAAATGTTTAAATGAAACAGCTCTATTTATCTCTCATATTATTATTTGGTTTCAGTTTTTATGCGCTGGCTAGCAATCAGCCAATCAGCTTTGATCACAGTACCGAAAACATAGTTCTAGCCAATCATATTGTATATTTTGAAGATAAAGACCACTCACTGACGCCTGGGAATATCCACACAATACAGAATACTCAATGGCAATCTTTACCTGAAGGTCGTGCCAACTTTGGTTTTTCAAGTAGTGCTTATTGGTTTCGCTTTGCTGTACAAAACGAGACGCCTGTTGATATACCCGCTTACCTACACGTCAACTATAGCCAGCTAGATAATATACAGTTGTTTCACAGCATTCCAGGTTCACCTTCTCATTCGGTGACTCTAAAAAAACTTGTCGAAACCGGAGACCGATTCAATTTTGCACAAAGACCCATCGAGTTTCCTACTTTTGTTTTACCACTTGAGCTCTCTGCCGGGCAGCCTCAAGAGTACTTTGTGAAGGTGAGCAGTGAAGGCTCTCTTCAGGTTCCTTTGCAACTATGGGAGCAAGAGAGTTTTCTACTACAAGCGAATAACTCACTATTTCTCTACGGCTGCTTTTTAAGTGCGCTTTTGATTATGAGTGCCTATAACCTGTGCCTGTTTCTAATCATCCGCGACAAAACCTACTTGCTCTACAGCTTTTTCATCCTTTGTATGGCTGGGATGCATAGTTCACTAGATGGCTTTGCCTATCAATGGTTCTGGCCTAGTGCGCCCAGCTGGCATCAAATATCTGCAATTACCTTTATCTCTTTTGGCTTACTATCTACGATGCTCTTCACCCGGACAATACTCCCCATACCAGAGAAAAGTATCCTCTACCGTGGTATCAAGTTGCTTACTTTTTTGACTGTTGTCTCTGCTATCACCAGCCTATTTCTACCCTATCGCCAGGCAGCCATCCTTAATGGTGGCATGACTGTCATAGTGATGAGCAGCGTCACCTTTATCTGCTTGGCAATGCTTCGGTTTAGCCCGCGTATTGCACGCTTCTTCTGCATCGCATGGGGCGCTTACTTTTTGGGTATCGTACTAAAGTCTTCAAGCAAAATGGGCTATTTGCCCTCCTCTACCTTTACCGAATACGCTGGAAATATTGGCGGTGTCGTGGGCATTGTTATTATATCAATGGCATTGGCTGACCGAATCAATAGCGAAAGGCGAGCACGAGAGCAAGCACAATCCCAATCTATTGGTAACCTCAAACGCTTTGAAAACCTCTACCAAAATTCACTTGAGGGAATATTCAGCTACGACAAAAAAGGGACCTTGTTGTCAGCAAACCCAGCCTTTTTGTCACTGATAGGTTTAGAGGATATTCCGTCGTTTAGCGGAAAAACTAAAGACTTAAACGGTTATTACCTTTCAGAAAAAGAGTTCACTGAGTTTTTCAAAGCGGTTAAGAAGTCAGGCCAAGTTGTCGACTACGAAGCTCAGCTCAGCAACTCCCTAGGTGACTCCATGTGGGTGAATATTTCTGCCCGTTATGTGAACGAGCAGGGAAACGAGGAACTGGAAGGAACTCTAATCAATATTAATGAACGAAAAGCCTTTGAACAGCAGCTAAAACATTTGGCTGAGCACGACTCTTTAACAGGCTTTTATAACCGTAGAACCTTTGAGAGTTCAGCAAAAGAGTTATTGCTTAAAGTTCAAGCAGGTGAAGATTCGGCCTGCTTACTATATATGGATCTAGACCAGTTTAAGATTGTGAATGACCTCTGTGGCCACACTGCAGGCGACATCTTGCTAAAAAATATTAGCCAGAAGCTGCTTCAAGAAGTAAAAGCGCTCGGGCCTCAGCAGGTCATCGCTCGACTGGGGGGCGATGAATTCGGCATTCTCGTTAGCCAAACAAGTCTTCCCAAAGCAAGGCTTATTGCCGAAAGTCTCAGAGAAGCCGTCGAGAAATTTTTATTTATCTGGGAAGGTAAGCGTTACAGCATTGGCGTCAGTATCGGCTTGGTTGAAATATACCCTTATCACCAGAATGTAGAACAACTACTAGCCATGGCGGATGCTGCTTGCTATATGGCCAAAGACCAAGGGCGTAATCGTGTTCATGTATTCATTGAGTCTGATAAAGACCTACAGTTCCGACAGCTCGAAATGCAATGGGTCACAACAATTAAAGAAGCACTAACGAATGATCAGTTCTTTTTAGTCTTTCAACACATTGCGCCCAACCAAGGTCAAGAGCAAAACTTTCATTACGAAATCCTGCTTCGCCTGATCAATAGCAACGGCAACCTTTGTTCTCCAGGCCAGTTCTTGCCCGCGGCAGAACGCTATAACCTCATGCCTAATATAGATCGCTGGGTCATCAAGAATTACTTCGCTTGGTTAGGTAAACACCCCGAGCACTTGGAAAAGCTCGGCTGTGCCAGTATTAACCTCAGTCCACAGAGCATTGGTCAAAAAGAATTCTCAGCTTTTCTGGTTAATCTCTTTGAAGAGAATAAGGTGCCGCCCCATAAAGTCTGCTTTGAGATCACCGAAAGCATGGCGATCACGCATCTAGATAATACCCAGAATTTCATCGATAAATTCAGGGCGCTCGGCTGTCGCTTTGCACTCGACGATTTTGGCACAGGCTTTTCATCCTATGCCTATCTAAAGGACCTTAATATTGACTACCTAAAAATCGATGGCGTATTTGTTAAAAACTTATGCGATGATGCCGTAAATACCGCAATGATCAAATCAATTGCCGACGTCGCAAGTGCTATAGGCATAGAAACGATTGCAGAGTTTGTTGAAACAGCAGAGATTCAAGATAAGCTGACCGAAATAGGCATCACTTACTCTCAAGGCTATCATATTCATAAGCCAGTAAAGCTTGATTCCCTTGCGCTTGAAGAGAGTAGAGCCCAACCTAACAGCCATGAAGAAGGTAATAGCTAGTCAATATGAGTACCTTATATATTACGGGCGCAGGTGTTAGCGCAGAAAGTGGCATTCCAACGTTTAGAGGTGAGGATGGCTTTTGGACCATTGGCAGTAAGAACTATACCCCGATGGAAATGGCTACGCGCCGAATGTACACCGAAAACCCGGTAGAATTTCTATCTTGGTACTATCATCGTTTTGCAACGTATCGCCATCACGGGCCAAATGAAGTCCACCATTGGCTCGCAGATAAAAACCTGATCACCCAAAATATTGATGGTCTTGATGGTAAGGCCGGCAA
>NZ_LWGA01001481.1:0-695 GCF_001635235.1 Oleiphilus sp. HI0117
GATAGTCAGATGGTCTTTGGTTGCACTAAACATCTTATTGAGCAGTTGTTTCTTGCGCTCATTGGTCTTGCCAAAAAACATTTGTCCATAAGACGATGAAGGTGTGCTATTAATCATACGAACAACCCAGGGCCACATACCATGGCTGACAGGTTCCAGCATTGCTGAAACTAGTGGGTGAGTTTTACCACCAGGCAAGGCTGGCGCTTCGAGAATTAGCTCAACATTCTTATAGAGTTCTGGTCGAAAGCTTACCGCTTGGAGAATAACGGCGCCGCCACGAGAGTGACCGTGAATACGAATGTTTTCAGTTGTCGGTAAATTTTCGAGAGCCTGGTTAAGGACGCATGCATCGTATTCAATGGTCGCTTCAGGGTACTTAATAGGTATTTCCCACTCAGCTGGCTCTGGGATAGGGCCGCTAACAGGAACGTGGTAGTTACTGCAGGTCAATAATACCAATTCTGTAGAAGAATCATTATAGAGTTGCGTAAAGTAGCAATGATTTTCCAAAAAACCGTGAACGCCAATAACGGTATGTTTCGCTTGGCTGCTATGGTTTCGAATGCTAACCGCGCCTTTACCGACGGTGAAGACCTTGCCCGAAAACATTTCGGTATAGCTTTGTTCGATCGGCTTTATCAGTTTGCGCGCATGGATTGCTTGCATTTTACTCTCCCAACTCTCTAATAGTC
>NZ_LWGA01001482.1:0-1220 GCF_001635235.1 Oleiphilus sp. HI0117
GCACCGTTACAAACGAAGCAAGCGGCACCATTGATCCCTCACGGTTGCGCACTTTTAGCTTTTCCAGCTGCGTTTCATCTACTCTAAAGGCTTCATCGGCCTGCACATTGACCTGATAAGTGCGACCAAATAAATTGACATCATTGACATATACCGAGCCCATATAGGCTTGCAAGGTATCAAAAATATCTGATATCGCTACACCATGAACTTTAGCCTTCTCTCTATCAACGTTAATTTCTATTTGCGGTACATTAACCTGAAAGAAAGAGAAAACCTGTGTTAACTCTGGCGTTTGCCAGGCTTGGCCTACAACCTTTTGTGTTTCCTGAAACAAGCGTTCATAGCCCAGGTTTGCCCTATCCTCAATCTGCAGTTTAAAGCCACCAGTAGTGCCTAAACCGATAACGGGAGGCGGAGGAAAAATAACCGTAAAGGCTTCATCTATTCCCATAAACTGCCCCCATAAGGCACCAGCAATCGCGTCAGCACTCATATCAGGTGCTTGGCGTTCGTCAAAATGCTTTAGGGTGACAAAGACAACCCCCTCATTCGAGGATACCGTGAAGCCGTTAGGTGATAACCCGGGAAAAGCGACTGATGATTCTACTCCCGGATGCTCCAGGGCGATCGCTGACATTTTCTTAATCACCGCTTCAGTGCGATCCAAGCTTGATGCATCAGGTAACTGTGCAAAGGCAATCAAGTACATTTTGTCTTGAGCAGGAACAAACCCGGTGGGAGTTGTCTTAAATTGGTGCGAGGTTAATACCATCAAGCCTGCGTAAATCAAAACAACAATCACAGAAAGCCGGATTATGACTTTCAGTAAGGAGGTGTAACCTTCAGTCAAGGCACTAAAAAATTTATTAAACGGGCCAAAAATAATCTTACCAAACAAGGCGTCAATGATACGGCTCAGTCGGTCTTTCTTTGCATCATGGGGCTTTAATAACACCGCGGCCAAAGCCGGGCTAAGAGTTAGCGAATTGAAAGTCGATATAATTGTTGAAATAGCGATGGTTAGGGCAAATTGCTTGTAAAACTGCCCAGTCAAACCAGAGATGAAGGCTGTTGGAATAAATACAGCACTTAATACCAAGGAGGTAGCAATAATCGGCCCGGTCACCTCTCGCATAGCTTGCTTCGTGGCTTCAATAGAACTCTTTCCTAAAGCAATATTTCGCTCTACGTTTTCAACCACAACAATCGCATCATCT
>NZ_LWGA01001483.1:0-1023 GCF_001635235.1 Oleiphilus sp. HI0117
GTCAAGAATGCCACCTTTGTCGCCAAGGCCGTGGTATAGCTCAAAAGTGTTGTAAGCTAGTGCTGGCATGAAAAGGATATCAATGTTGCCGTTGTTGAACTGGCCAGAGAACGTTGCCAAAGAAGTGCCTACAGGTGATGCGCCGGCCATGTTAGCAAGCTTGTGAGTCTGTGGGTCTTCATTAAGAACTGAAATCTTCTTGCCGCTGAAGTCTGCAACTGTATTGATGTTCTTATCGTTTACGAACGCGAACATAGAGCCAACAGGCCATGCAGCAACTGCTTCATATTGACCGTTTGTCATGATTTTGCCAGCCTTAGGGCTTGCAAGAGTAGCAAGAATTTTACCAAGACCAGAGTCGGAAGTGATACCGCCAATTGCATCAAGTGTCCCTGCGAAAGGAACAAATTGACGTGATAGGATTGCACTCAAGTGAGCGCCGTCACATACACCAGCTTTGAAGTCGTTAGCAGCAACTTTTTCATCGGTATAAGCGATAAACTCAAGATCTAAACCCCATGCGATAGCTTTTGGCTTTAAATCTGAATAGAAAGTCATTACTGGGCCGTTCTTCCCTACTGGATCCCATGTACAAATTGTTTTCTTTTCTAGCGCTGACGCTAGCGTACTAAAAAGAAAAATTACTGCGGTAAATAGTATTTTCTGTGCCGTCATCTTGACGTATCCCCAATTAAAATTACAAGTTCAAAGCGAAGCGCGAATTTTCGTCTATAATCGCGAGAAGTTCAATGGTCTTTGCTTTATTTGATAGACCAATTCGCAATATCGAGCATATGATAGTTTACTAGGTTGTTTACTCTAGACACTCTATAGGCTCGCTACTCTGTAGAGATATCGAAATAACGTGAATTCTTACTGACTGAGCATTGTTTAACTTAGGTCTTGTCGCTATAGTTAGCGGTTTGATTTAATAAGCTGCAATGTATTGTATTAGCTTAGATAAACTCTTTAGGATATTGATTTAGGAGCACGGCGAATGTCCGATAAAAATAAGCTTGTTAT
>NZ_LWGA01001484.1:0-799 GCF_001635235.1 Oleiphilus sp. HI0117
TCAACAATGCTACTGCCTTGACACTCCTTAAAAAGCATAGCGATGAAAAGGCGCTACTGTCTTTAGTCAAAAAAGAAGGCTTAGCACTCAACCAAAAACGCTTTGAAAATGCCGACTCAATTGAAGATAAAGCCGACGTCGTGCTTGATGCAGGCTACAAAAAAGGCATCGACCTTTATAGCGTGGCAGAGCTTCAGGAAACCGTCCGCGAGCAAGTAATCAAGATTGGCCAGGAATACCCTGAAAACCGTATTCGCCTGAAATGCATCGGCGGTGGCGGAGGTAAAGGCCAACGAATACTCTCCAGCCCTTCAAGCTTTAAAGGCAGCATCGAAGAGCGCTTAAGCCAAGCAGCAGATGAAGCACCTTCTCTAGTACTTGAGATCCTCAACGAGGTAAAAGCGACAGGCCAAGGCGACAACAAGAATATTCTTGTCGAGTTGAATATCGAAACCACCCGTCACCAGGAAATCCAGGTGATCGGTAATGGTGAATGGGCACTGGCTTTGGGCGGTCGTGATTGCTCTTTGCAGATGCATGAGCAAAAGCTGCTGGAAATATCGGTTACGACCGAAGATTTACAGCATGCGCTTACAGAATCTTTGCATCGCGGTAGTGAAGCCGAATCTAAAATCCTTAGCCAGGAGATCAAAACCCTTCAGGCGATGGAAAAAGAATCCGAAGTATTTGGTCAGGCAGTAGGCTTGGACAACGTATCCACCTTCGAGTGTATCGTTGACCGCGACAAACACTTCTTTATGGAAATGAACACCCGAATTCAGGTTGAACACCGCGTTAC
>NZ_LWGA01001485.1:0-867 GCF_001635235.1 Oleiphilus sp. HI0117
GTTAGCTTATTTCTCAATTCATCCTACAATTACTAGGTTAATTATCAGTATTTGTAATAAAGCAAGTCACAGGCAGCAGCAAATTATGAGCAACCAACTCACCGAAGCCCAGGTCAAAAAAATTCTTCAAGGCATTCATGTACCTCCACAACCCCAGATTCTTGTGGACTTACAAATGGAACAGATCATGCCGGCCCCGGATATTCAACGAATAGCCAATTTAATCGCGAAGGATGTTGGCTTATCCGGCACCATGCTGAAATTTGTTAATTCACCATTTTATGGTCTGGCAAATAAAATCACCTCCATTGAGCAAGCGGTATCACTACTGGGTATTCATACCGTTATTAATATCTTGAATGGCCTGGCAATCAAAGGTGAAATGTCAGATGAAGCCATCATTGAATTAACCTCTTTTTGGGATACCGCAAACGACATAGCGATGGTCTGCGCAGCGGTTGCCAAAAAAGTCGGCTACCGCACGCCAGACGAAGCTTATGCATTAGGCTTGTTCCATAATGCGGGTATTCCTCTCATGCTTTCACGCTTCGATGATTATATCACCGTCATGGAAAAAACTTATTCCGGCCAGCATGAGCGAGTCATTGACTTAGAGAATGAAAAATTCAACACCAATCACTGTGTCGTCGGTTATTTCACCGCCAAGTCATGGAACCTCCCTGAGCATATCTGCCAAGTTATTGCCGAACACCATAACACCAAGCAAGTGTTTGCAGTTAAAGACGGCAAAAACCAGCAGCAGAAAACCTTGCTGGCAGTTCTTAAACTGGCTGAGCATATTTGCGGAAACTACAAAGTACTTGGCCTACAAGATAGCGACCCGGAATGGGAAGATAGCCAAGATGA
>NZ_LWGA01001486.1:0-779 GCF_001635235.1 Oleiphilus sp. HI0117
TTTGCGTCATCTCAAAGGTAGGTCGATGATGTTGGCTTTGGTCTTGTTCGCAATAGTGTTTTTGATTTTCTTTATCTAGTTTCTAAGGACGGAAGAACAATATGAAAGAGGGTCGTTACGCGTACCAAGACAAAATTGGTGAAGGAGGCATGGCCACGGTATATCGTGGTATGCAGTTGTCGCTGAATCGTCCAGTTGCGATTAAAGTTCTGTCGGCAACGCTTTCAGATAATCCCTCAGTCATAAAGCGTTTTAAGCGAGAAAGCTTAATTATCGCCCGTTTGAACCACCCCAACATAATACATGTTATCGATCGTGGAACGACAAGCAAGGGGCGCCCTGTATTCGTGATGGAATTCGTTGAGGGCATAAACTTAGCGGACGCGATTACTGAGCGGAAGTTTGATTTTAACCAAAAAGTCGATATCGCTATTCAAATGTGTAAAGGAATCGCCTATGCGCATAAATTTGATGTTATTCATCGAGATATCAAACCGGCAAATGTCATCATCGATAGAGAGGGCTTTGCGCGTCTTTTAGATTTCGGTATCGCTTCTTTTTTTGAAGCCGATAAAGATATGAACCCTGATGAAACGCGCTTAATCATGGGAACAGAAGCCTATATGGCTCCTGAGCAGCACAAAGGCATCGCCTTTACCTCTACTTTGAGTGACGTTTATTCGCTGNGAGTGGTGATGTATGAATTATTCACCAGTACCTTGCCACTACCCAATGCGCCTCCAATGGCTCAGATTGATGCCAATATAACTCCAGCCCTT
>NZ_LWGA01001487.1:0-663 GCF_001635235.1 Oleiphilus sp. HI0117
TTTTATTCATTGCTTTGATGGCCCAAAGTATCAGTTTCACTTAAACGCTGAGCTACTTGCTCTATCGTTTCACAGCTCTCAAGTAGCTTGGTCACAGATGATAAGGGCGCTTCATAGAGCCCTTCGAGAAAAAACTCTCCCAAACCATATCGCTCAATTGCCAGTTTTTCAACTGGAGGCGTGAATTGAGCGTCGATTTCAGGGGTATTCCCACGTGCATCGATACGGTACCAACCATAGTCAGGCAGGTGCACAGCGTTTAGTGCATGCAAACAAAAGCTAGGGGTGTCATCGAGACGTACACGTTGATAGCATATCGCAGTCGGAATTTGATTCGCTCTAAGTAAAGCAGCCAATAAGTGGCTTTTTGCGTAACAAAAACCTGTTCCGTGTTCAAGCACCTGAGAAGCTGAAACCGTTACCGGATTCAATCGGTAATCCCAACTGTGTTTTATTTCATCACGCACAAACTCAAAACACCTTTGGGCGATTACGTAGCAATTTTGCCTTCCTTGCGCTAACAAACTTGCCTGACGTTGCACGGCTTCGTGCTGCCAATAGATATAGGGGCAAGCCTGCAGATAAGCTTCCATTTCGTGACTACCTATTATTCTCTTCTGAGCGGAGAATTCTATAACATCAGCTACACCCTGCAAAAGGAAG
>NZ_LWGA01001488.1:0-376 GCF_001635235.1 Oleiphilus sp. HI0117
TTTATTAGAGCTATTCCAGGAAGCCGGGGCACCCAAAGGTCTGGTGCAAATGATTCATGGTGGCAAAGACCAGGTTCACCAACTTATTAAACATCCTGATATTCTGGCGACCTCATTTGTTGGTTCAGTACCTGTTGCCAAAGATGTGTATCTAACAACCACTCGCGAGATGAAGCGTGCTCAATGCTTTGCCGGTGCGAAAAATCACATGGTCGTACTTCCTGATGCCGACAAAGACACCGTCATGAACGCATTAGTCGGCGCTACGGTTGGCGCTGCCGGACAACGCTGCATGGCAATTAGCGTGATTGTTTTTGTTGGCGAAACAATCGTCTGGGCAGATGAGCTCGCTGAACGCCTAAAAGCGGTTAAGCCC
>NZ_LWGA01001489.1:0-1103 GCF_001635235.1 Oleiphilus sp. HI0117
CTTATATTTGGCGTCTCGCAATATCCCTAAAGTGGATGTGCGTGATGCGGAAAGTGTTGACCCTGTAAGCCTTGTTGGTTTCGATAAGGTGGTTGTCACAGTTTCTGCTCTTAAAAAGATTGAGGAGATGTTGGGATGAATGAACAACGTATCTATAAGGTTCTTTTAGGTCCTCATATTTCTGAAAAAGCTTCTATGGCAGCAGAGAACAACCAGGTTTGTTTTAAGGTTGCTGCGGATGCTAGCAAGCCAGAAATCAAGAAGGCTGTTGAGAAACTTTTCAATGTTACAGTTGAAGCAGTTCAAACTGTAAATATTAAAGGCAAGACTAAGTTCACTAAGAACGGTCTTGGTAAGCGCAAAGATATTCGTAAGGCTTATGTCAAATTGGCAGAAGGTCAGGATATCGATTTCATGGACGTGGAATAAGGTAGAGGTCGAATTATGCCAGTCGTAAAAACCAAACCAACATCTGCCGGCCGTCGTCATGTCGTTAAGGTAGTACACCCTCATTTATACAAGGGTCGTCCTTATGCGCCGTTAGTTGAAAAGAAATCTAAAAATGGCGGTCGTAATAACAACGGTCGTATTACTGTTCGTCACAAGGGTGGCGGTCATAAGCAGCACTATCGTGTTGTTGACTTCAAGCGCACAAAAGACGGCATTCCAGCTGTTGTTGAGCGTATCGAGCACGATCCAAATCGTTCAGCGCACATCGCATTGCTGAAATATATGGATGGCGAGCGTCGTTACATTATTGCTCCTAAAGGTGTTGAAGTCGGTCAAGAGATTCGTTCGGGTGAAGATGCTCCTATTAAAGTAGGCAGTACCTTACCTATTCGAAATATTCCTGTGGGTAGTGTTATCCACTGTGTTGAATTGAAGCCTGGTAAAGGCGCTCAAATCGCTCGTAGTGCAGGTACTTCTGCGCAGCTAGTAGCAAGAGAAGGTGCTTATGCAACTCTTCGTTTGCGTTCTGGTGAAATGCGTAAGGTTCTTGTTGAATGTCGAGCTACTTTGGGTGAGGTTTCAAACAGTGAGCACAGCCTACGGCAATTAGGTAAAGCGGGTGCATCACGTTGGCGCGGTATTCGACCAACGGT
>NZ_LWGA01001490.1:0-311 GCF_001635235.1 Oleiphilus sp. HI0117
AAAGCGTTGACTTTCAGGTTGGGCGTACCGGCGTTCTCACGCCTGTTGCTCGTTTAAAGCCTGTTTTTGTCGGTGGCGTGACCGTTAGCAACGCAACCTTGCATAATATGGATGAAGTTAAGCGTTTACAAATAAGGGTAGGTGACACGGTTGTCATTCGCCGTGCCGGTGACGTAATCCCTAAAGTTGTACGATGTGTTAAAGAGCGTCGACCACCAGATAGTGTTGATATTGTCCTGCCAAAGTGCTGCCCCGTTTGTGATTCCCCTATAGAAATTGAAGAAGATGGCGTGCTCGCTCGATGTAGCGGC
>NZ_LWGA01001491.1:0-5582 GCF_001635235.1 Oleiphilus sp. HI0117
AGAACCGTAAATGTATTTGTCAGGAAAGTAGTAATGAAAGGCAGCGTCAAAATACTTATTGCCTCCTTGGGGTGGCTCTGCGTCATCCTTGGCGTGATTGGTATTTTCTTGCCGATATTACCGACAACACCTTTCTTACTATTAGCTGCCTGGTTATTCACTCACTCATCGGAACGTTTTCACCGCTGGTTACACGAACACCCGAAGCTAGGCCCCATCATTTCAGTTTGGAAAAGCGGCGAAGGCCTGGACAAAAACATTCGAACCCGGATACTAATATGTATGTGGGGAAGCATGCTTTTATCCGCACTCATCATTGGCAAGTTATGGGCCGTCATTATGCTTAGCTGCATAGGTGCCGGCGTCACAACCTATATCTGTCGCCTGCCAATCAAGTCAGGCACGACAAGTTAACGTGCAGCTAGTTTTTCAAGAACTCTGTCAGCCGCAGCAGAAACCTGTGCAGGTGCCGTCCCGCCCAGGTGATTTCGTGCATTAACAGAGCCTTCAAGCGTCAGAACGTCAAATACATCTTCTTGAATCTGATCGCTAAACACCTGCAACTCTTCTAGTGTCATGTCTGAAAGGTCTTTTTCCTCAGCAACACCATATGCCACGGCTTTACCAACAATTTCATGCGCATCACGGAAAGCCACACCATTAACGACTAAATAATCAGCCAAGTCAGTCGCGGTTGAAAAGCCCCTACGTGCTGCTTCTCTCATATTTTCAGCCTTCACCTCAATCGCCGGAATCATATCAGCATAGGCCTTCAAACAACCTTTTAAGGTATCCAAGACATCAAATAATGGCTCTTTATCTTCCTGGTTATCTTTGTTGTATGCCAAAGGCTGAGACTTCATTAACATCAATAGAGAAATCATATGACCCGTTACCCGGCCCGACTTGCCTCGTACCAACTCTGGCACATCTGGATTCTTCTTCTGCGGCATGATAGACGAACCAGTACAGAAGCGGTCCGGCAAGTCGATAAAATCAAACTGAGCCGATGCCCACAAAATCAACTCTTCAGAAGCTCGCGATAAGTGAATCATAACCAAGCTGGCAAATGAACAAAACTCTATAGCAAAGTCACGATCACTGACTGAATCAAGAGAGTTCTCACTAGGTCGGTCAAAGCCTAATAACTCGGCCGTAATGCTACGATCAATAGGATAAGTCGTTCCCGCCAAAGCTGCTGCACCTAGCGGCATAATATTCACGCGCTTACGACAGTCCATCAAACGCTCATAGTCACGTTGAAGCATCTCGTTCCAAGCAAGAATATGATGACCAAAAGTGACTGGCTGAGCTGTTTGCAAATGAGTAAAGCCCGGCATTATTGTTGCAGCCTCACGCTTAGCAAGCCTTGCCATGCCATCCTGAAGACGAGTAATTTCACTGGCAATCACATCGATTTCATCTCGTAGATACAAACGAATATCTGTCGCAACCTGGTCATTTCGAGATCGCCCTGTATGGAGTTTCTTGCCCGTGATACCAATTTTTTCTGTTAAGGCTGCCTCGACGTTCATATGTACATCTTCCAGTTTGACAGACCACTGGAATTTGCCACTCTCGATTTCTGCCTGAACCTCTTTCAAGCCCTGAATGATTTGCGTTTTCTCTTCTTCAGTCAGCACGCCAACTTTTGCCAGCATCGTCGCATGCGCAATAGAGCCCTGGATATCGTGGAAATACAAACGCTGATCAAACTCTACTGACGCAGTAAATTGTTCAACAAAAGCATCGGTAGGCTCGGTAAAGCGTCCTCCCCATGGCTTTTCTTTACTTGAATCACTCTGCGTATTTAGCTGGCCGTTATTGTCGTTTGCATTGCTCATGTTTGATTACCCATCTACACTGAAATTTGTGGAGTCAAAATTGCGGCGCGCATTGTAGCACAAAAGCGAATAATACGCCTTAGTCATCCCTTGTAAAGAAACCAGTCATTTATCATGCATAGAAACGCCAAGCAATCACAGCCAAACAAAAACAGCCATGCTGATGATTCTAAGCAAGCTTCAGGGAGTGAGCAGAACTCCAATTTTGTCATTCCTGACCTTTGTCGAATCAATGCCGTTCTGTTTCTGCTGATCCTAACCCAGTTTCTAGCGCTGGTTTTATGTCTGGTCTTGAGTTCAAACGAGTTAATCAGTTGGGATAAACTAGGCCTGCTATCTATTTACTGCCACTCACTCACGCTCAGCTTTGCAGCGGTAATCTGTACAACCCGAAAATTTCTATTTGGCAAAAGCCCGAAATTTATCAGCATTTACTTCTTATCTAGCAATGCCATCATCACGCTGTTTTTCAGTTGGCTAGGCATCAACTTCCTGCTGCCGGGCGTCATTACAAAACCGGAACTATTTCTATCAAAGAGTTTACTCATCAGCTCGATGCTCGCGAGCATCTTACTGCGTTATTTCTTCCTGCAACACCAATGGCGAGAACAGCGCCAAGCAGAACTTCGAGCGCGCATCCAAGCACTGCAGGCTAGAATTCGTCCTCACTTTCTGTTTAATAGCATGAACAGCATCGCCAGCCTGATCGCAATCGATCCACAAAAAGCCGAAGATGCAGTCATAGATCTATCAACCATTTTCAGGGCTACATTAAACAACCAAACTTCTCTGATTCCGGTTCGTGAAGAAATTGAGCTATGCCGACGATACTTGAATATTGAAGCCCTTAGATTAGGAAACAGGCTAAAGATTGAATGGAAGCTCAACAACGCCAAGAAAAAGGTATTGATCCCCCCTTTAACCCTACAACCATTAGTAGAAAATGCGATTTATCATGGTATTCAACCGCTAACTGAAGGCGGCACTATTAGCATTGAAACCGAACTCAAAAGAGATCATTTATACATTTTGATCTCAAACCCTTTTGACCCAGAAAAACAGGCACGACACGGAAACCAAATCGCATTAGACAATATTAGCAGCAGGCTCCAGGCAATTTTCGGCTCAGGCGCTATATTAAAGACTAGCCAACTAAACAATATTTTTACCGTTACTTTACGTATTCCGGTTAACTAAGATATGACAGCAAACAGCCCTATTAGTGTATTTATCGTCGATGATGAGAGCTTGGCAAGAGAGCGCCTAAAGCGTTTAATTGAACGAAATTGTAACTATCAGGTTTGCGGTGAAGCTGAAAATGGTGAACAAGCCTTGGTACGGATTGAGGAGCTTAAGCCTGATATTGCGCTTCTGGATATCAGAATGCCAGGTATTGATGGCCTGGAAGTGGCCAGCGCTCTGGCAAAAAAGCCGCACCCTCCTGCCATGATCTTTTGCACCGCCTATGACGAGTATGCCATCGACGCCTTTAAAAAGCAGGCCATGGGTTACTTGTTAAAACCCGTTCGAGGCGAAGAGCTGGAAAGTGCTCTGGCTCAAGCAAAGCATGTTAATCAACTGCAGCTAAAATCTATCAAGGAGCAGGATAGTAACGAAGAAGCTCATTTTGTCGCACACAGTTGGCAAGGCCAGGAGTTACTTCCTTTCGACTCGATTTACTTTTTTAGATCCGAACAGAAGTACCTTACCGTTGTCCATGCAAACGGTGAAACCCTAAGTGACCAAACATTAAAGGAGTTGGAACAAGCTCACCCAGACAAGCTCCTGCGTGCCCATCGCAATACACTGGTCAATGCCAAACACATCTCAGCAATGCACAAGAGCTCCGATGGCCACTACTACATACATATACGCAATACCGACTTTCGCATTCTCGTCAGTCGTCGACACGTAAGCGAACTCAAGCAAAGAATAAGTGAACAATCCTTTCAAGCCTAAGACTGCAACTAAGCACCTTCTAGAATAAAAATGAGCTTCCACTCAACAACTTAGAGAACCTGTTCACACTTTATCCTCTCTCTTTACCTCAATAAATGAAGTTTTTCGAAATACCCTCTCGATCCAACCAAATGTTACACACCGCTACAGGGAGATCTCTTATCATTGAATAGGTAGTCTTCATCAAATGGAGTGGACGATTTGAACAACACACACACATCAACAATGACCAAGCGCGCTTTGTTCGTAATAGGCTTGTTATGTCTGTGTCTGTCATTTAATACTCTAGCTTTTGAAAACTCACGCAGCAATAGCGGTGATGATGATACTATCCTCATCGAGAGCTCATCTGACACTAAATTTTCCTATAGTACAGCGATCAAATCCTTCTCTAAGCACGTGCTTAAATTTGATATCGATTCTCTCTTAAGCGGGGGAAAGAATTGCACAGATTCCGTCATTCGCAATTTTAATGACCTTTCAGATAGAACAAAGTATCGACTAAATCTTAAACAAGATCGACTGGAAGTTAAATTAACACTTAACTTCTAACCTTCATATAGCCAAGTTTGACTCAAGTAAGCGCCCAAGAAATAAAAGTGATCTTCACTTGATTTGTATCTTTTCGACTTTATTTCCAGTTCCGTTATACTAAGTCGCCATAACAGGCTGTATCTAGCTCACTATTCTTTATTTGGTTTCACCACCAATACAAATAGCGACGCAATTCAATATATAGCACCCACTCCATTTGCCAATAGTGAACGACTCGAACATGTCTACATCAAGCCCAATCAAGACCCTCAATATTGCTTCTCGTGAAAGTGCTTTAGCGTTGTGGCAAAGCCGTTATATAAAGTCTCAACTTGAAGCTTTATACCCAGGCTTGGAAGTCAATATTAATGGCATGACAACCAAAGGGGATAAGATTCTAGACGTCCCCCTTGCTAAAATCGGTGGCAAAGGCTTATTTGTAAAAGAGCTTGAAGCATCAATGCTAGAAGGCATTTCAGATATCGCCGTCCACTCAATGAAAGATGTCCCTATGGAGTTCCCCGAAGGTCTTGAGCTAGCCGTTATTTGTGAGCGGGAAAACCCCTTCGATGCTTTCGTTAGTAATCAATACGACTCGATCGATCAACTTCCAGAAGGTGCAATTGTTGGCACCTCAAGCCTACGCAGGCATAGCCAACTGGCCGCCTCTCGCCCAGACCTAGATATTCGCCCTTTAAGAGGCAATGTTAATACTCGTCTGGCAAAGCTCGATGCAGGCGAGTATGACGCCATTATTCTTGCAGCCTCTGGACTCAAAAGACTTGAATTCAATGAACGCATCAAAAGCGTCATATCGGCTGAGCAATCACTTCCAGCTGTTGGCCAAGGCGCTCTAGGCATTGAGTGCAGAAGCAAGGATGAGGATATTAAAAAATTATTGGCGCCCCTCATTCACCCAGAAAGCGAGTTCTGCGTAAAAGCTGAACGCGCAATGAATCACCGGCTCCATGGTGGCTGTCAGGTTCCAATCGCCGGATATGCAACCTTAGAAAGCGAGACACTGACACTCACCGGCTTAGTTGCCTCAGAAGATGGCGCAACCATCCTTAAAACAAGCTTAAGCGGCCCACAAGCTCAATGTGAAGAGCTGGGTGTTGCCGTAGCGGAAGCTCTGCTTGAAATGGGTGCAGGCCCTTTACTAGAAGCTGTCTATAACAAAGCTCAAGTTTAAGCCAATGACAAATAAACTCGTTACCGAGCAGGCTTTCAAGCGACTAGGCCTGC
>NZ_LWGA01001492.1:0-651 GCF_001635235.1 Oleiphilus sp. HI0117
TTCGCCGGCTTGCAGGGTTCAAGGTAACACCTTTTGCGCCAAGCTGAGCAATACGGTTCATAACAGCTCTGACGGAGCTATTATGATCTTCAAAGAAACGCTCATCTTTCAGTAGCACTTTCAGTACTGGTACTTCAAGTTTAAGTAGGTGCTGTTTTGCTTCAGAACTAATACGGGGGTTATTCCGCATACTGTAAAAAAAGCGATCTACGACATCGATAGCAACCTTCTGTTGCTCATCGAGTGCTTTTTCAGTTCCCTGCTGTTTGAAGCTCTCCTCTACTCGGGACATCAAGCTAGGGCGTTCTTCCAGCTTGTCAGCATCACTAGCACCTTGAAGCTCAGCAAGGCCTTCGGTGAACTCTCCTTGCGAGTAATTCTCTAGTGGAGCGCTGGCCTCACCTAAGCGCTGACTCTGTTCAGCTGATTTTTTCCGCAAAGATCGCATCAAACCCACAACATTATTTAGCGCACTTTGCACTTCTGCCTGATTTTGTTGGAATGGACTATCGCCACCCATTTGATTTGCTTGACCGGATAGTGTTCCTAGACCTGGAGCCGCACCTGAAGGAGAGCTTGCGGACTGAAAAGGCGGCGCTGTTAATGCAGCGCTTTGAGTATCAGCTTGCCCGGTTCCACCACCAAGAGATT
>NZ_LWGA01001493.1:0-765 GCF_001635235.1 Oleiphilus sp. HI0117
GTTTTGAGAGTGACAGTGGTGCTCTACACACGACCCCTGCAGCGGCAGCTTCCTCTGCTGAGGCACCTGCTTTTGCAGAGTTTGTTACACAAGCAGCATCTTTCGTATTAAATGACGGTGAAGAAATCACTGTTGGGGATAGTGACCTGATAGTCGACGCCGAATAAAATGTAAGGAAACTAAAAGCCTCCGGCCTAACACCCGGAGGTTTTTTTTGCCCTTAAACCTCATCACTAATTGAGCTAGCTCAACCCCCTCTTCCCAAACTCAAGTCATACTAAGCACGTCCAAACTCAATACCAGCCCGACTTCAAAGCCAAAAAGCCGGGAGTGCGCATTTGGAAATTGCTGACGTCTTACTCGACATCCTTATCATTCTTGTTGTCGCCAGGGTGCTTGGCGATATTTCTCGCTATTTTGGCGCACCGAGTGTTATTGGCGAACTCTGCGCTGGCATTTTGATTGGCCCGAGCTTATTCGCATGGGTAGAGGTCAACGAGATTATATTTTTCTGGGCGAAATTGGCGTCATTCTATTGCTGTTTGACGTAGGATTGGAGACTGACCTAGGGAAGCTTGTATCCTCAGGCAAAAGTCTACTGTCGTGGCGCTAGGAGGCTTTATCGCGCCCTTTCTTGGTGGCTTTGCGGCAAGTTACTGGTACTTTGAACTATCACTACTTGTATCACTGTTTATCGGCGGAACCTTAACCGCCACCAGCATTGGCATCACCATTCGAACACTTTCAGATCTTAACCGACACCAA
>NZ_LWGA01001494.1:0-1012 GCF_001635235.1 Oleiphilus sp. HI0117
GAGCCTTGACGCGAGTAAGCACGGCCTCACCACCTTTAGGAAGAACAAGTCCTAAACGAGTGCGGCGCAGCATTAGATCGTCTAAATGCACGACTAGTTGAGTTTCACAGGCATAAACAAGCTCAGCGAATATGGTATCACTAGTCAAGACTTTGTCTGCTAACTCAGGTTTCCTATCTACCAGCTCAACGATACGTTCTGCGCCAAAGCCATAGCGTCCTTTTAGCCTACGAATCTGAGGTGCATTGATATGAGCTGAAGCCATTACATGGTCAGTCTCAGGAAAGTGTGTACTCGACTTAAAGTCTTCAGGTTTCCGATTTAAATATCTCGCCGCCGTTTGAAGCACATCCAAGGCGATTAAACGATAAGTCGTCAGCTTACCTCCTGCAACGCTCACCATGCCTCGATTATCCCAGACAACATGTTCACGCTTTTCATCAGAAGGCTTTGCCGGTTTACTCAAGTCAGCTTCTTGCTTGCTAGAATGTTTACTGACAACAGGGCGAACACCCGAGTACGTCGCTATAACATCGCTTTCAGAAATCAAACTATTTGGGAATTGCTGATTCACAGCAGCTAACAGATACGCTACTTCGCCAGCGCTTATGCTGGACTCGTCTCGACTACTTTGCTTGTGATCAAGGTCCGTTGTCCCGACAACCGTCACACCTTCCCAGGGGAAAGCAAACACTGGCCGCTTATCTTTCGGGTGAAAAAAACTCACAGAATACGCCACTGGCAAGCGCCACTGAGGCAAAACTAAATGGCTGCCACGCAGAGGCCTTATTACTTTGTTTTCACCGAGCTGTTGTCGAAGTTCATCTGTCCATACCCCGGCAGCATTGATGACAACATTTGCCTGCAACTCAAACTGTTCAGCACTCAGTTGGTCTTTCAGCAAGACGCCCGTGACTCTGTCATTTTCGTCCTTGCTTACTTGCTCTGCTCGCAGATAATTGATCGCAACACCGCCGTCGCGATTGCCCTCTTCCAATACACGTAAAACCAA
>NZ_LWGA01001495.1:0-992 GCF_001635235.1 Oleiphilus sp. HI0117
CTTGTACATCTATGTCGTTGCCGTCTTCCGGCGCAATCACCTGCTTGATAGGAAGCTGGAAAGCCTTGGCGAATTCATGGTCACGCTCATCGTGAGCCGGTACCGACATAACCGCACCTGAACCGTAATCCATCAAGACAAAATTAGCCGTCCAAACAGGTACTTCTTCGCCCGTAATTGGGTGGATAGCAGTAAAGCCGGTTGGAATACCTTTTTTCTCCATCGTCGCCATATCTGCTTCAGCGACTTTGTTGTTCTTACACTCTTCAACAAAGGCTTTCACCTCAGCATTATTCCCTGCCGCTTCAAGAGCAAGAGGGTGCTGGGAAGCAACTGCAACGTAGGTCACACCCATTAAAGTATCTGGGCGAGTGGTATAAACGCTTAGCTTGTCATCTCGACCTGCTAGGTCGAATGAGAATTCCAAACCTTCAGAGCGGCCGATCCAGTTGCGCTGCATGGTTTTGACCTGCTCAGGCCACTCATCTAACTGATCGAGATCTGCCAACAGCTCTTCAGCATAATCAGTAATCTTGATAAACCATTGTGGAATTTCTTTACGCTCGACCAAAGCACCAGAGCGCCAGCCGCGGCCATCAACAACCTGTTCGTTTGCCAAAACAGTTTGGTCGACAGGGTCCCAGTTGACGGTTGCGTTCTTCTTGTAAACCAAACCTTTCTCGTAAAGCTTGGTGAAGAACCACTGTTCCCACTTGTAGTACTCAGGCTGACAGGTCGCCAGTTCGCGACTCCAGTCGTAGCCAAAGCCCAGTGCGTTCAACTGAGTCTTCATGTATTCGATATTTTCGTAGGTCCACTTGGCAGGTGCTACCTTGTTATTGATCGCAGCATTCTCTGCAGGAAGACCAAAAGCATCCCAACCCATTGGTTGCATTACGTTTTTGCCTTGCATGCGCTGATAGCGAGAAACAACATCGCCAATGGTGTAGTTACGCACGTGGCCCATATGTAGTTTTCCGCTCGGATAAGGG
>NZ_LWGA01001496.1:0-1138 GCF_001635235.1 Oleiphilus sp. HI0117
CGTTTCAATATTTGAGTCAGGTTTTATTAATGGCACGTATTTTATTCGCTCTTTCATTTCTTCTTTTTGTAGTTATTCTACTCGCTTGTGTTGTTTTTGTTTTACGAAATGATGCGCTTGTAGCTGTGGATCTATTATTTGTCGAGTTCACCTCTCTTAGTGTGGGGTTTTGGGTGTTAGGCAGCTTGGTTGTTGGCCTCATTCTTGGTTGCTTATTTTCTGTACCGACTCAGATTTTCCTTTTTGGTTCGAAAAAAATTAAAGATAAGCGTCTCCAGACAACAGAAACTAAACTGTCGAGACTTAGAAGAGCGACCTCAAAAGGCTAGTAAATGGAAACTGCGCAGCTCTGGGTTTTTCTGTTTTTAGCGCTTTCTTTAGGCTGGTTGTTCGGATATAGCGCTAAGCAGAAAAGGTCTCCTACTAGCGAACCTAGCCAAACAAAGGTCGGTGAAAAGCACCGACTCCAGCTGCTTTTTGATAGTTATTCCGATGATGCTATAGATCGATTGATTAACTCCCTGGAAGTATCCGAAGAAACTCTTCAAACACACATCTCTATCGGTACGCACTTTAGAAAACAAGGTGAGGTAGAGAAAGCTATACTAATTCACCAGAATCTAATGGCTCACCCAGAAATCTCAAATGAAGCCAGTGATGCTGTGATATTTGAGCTAGCAAAAGACTATAAAGCTGCAGGCCTTTTCGATAGAGCAGAGTCTTTATTGTTACAATTAACACAATCTAAAAGATACTCCTATCGTAGTCAGGTTTTATTACTTGATATCTGTGAGCGTGAAAAAGACTGGTCAGGCGCATTGGTCATTGCTAAAGAGATTGATTTAAGGCGTCATCCCGAAATAAAGATTCGACTGTCTCAGTACTATTGTGAGCTTGCTGAGGAAAAGCTAAAAAGTAACCAGCAAAGGGAAGCAATCAATTTATTTAAGCAGGCTTTGGGAGTTAATAAATTGTGTGTCAGGGCTTTGCTTGGACAGGCTGCGCTTGCTCAACAGGATGAGAGGTATGGAGAAGCTATTCGTTTCTTAAAGCAAGTTGCAGAAATAGCTCCTGAAGACATCATTTTAGCTTTGCCTCTTTTGTTAGAGTGCACCGTCAAGACAGAATCTTTTGATCA
>NZ_LWGA01001497.1:0-1628 GCF_001635235.1 Oleiphilus sp. HI0117
TCGACTTCTCTAAGGTTGAGTCAGGTAAACTCGAGCTTGAGCAGGTCTCTTTCGACTTAATTGACTTAATCTCCAGCTTGGCTGCGAAGGTTGTCGCTAAGGTCGTGGGCAGAACCTTCAATCAGGTCTGCATCGATATAGATCAAGGGGACCTTACCAGGCCCGACAACATGTTCATTGAGTGAATTGAGCACGGAATTGGAGCTGTCGCAGATATATGAGGGAATTCCCCATTTACTTAGCTGTTTCTCAATTTCCTTGGCTGTGTCCTGATGTTTATCGAGAATAAATGCTAGCAGTTGTTCGGTCTCAAATTGTGGCGCGCTTTCTTTGTTTTCAGTAGAGCTGTCAACCATGAATGAGGCAGTAAAGACACTACCTTTACCTAGCTCACTGGCGACTCTAATATCGCCATGCATTAATTGGCATAAATTTCGAGAAATAGTTAAACCAAGGCCAGTGCCGCCATATTTTCGAGTGGTTGAGGCATCTGCTTGTGAGAATGAGTCAAATATCGTTGCCAGCTTATCTTTAGCTATTCCGGTACCGGTATCGTGAACTTCGCAAATTAGATCCAGGCTGTCACCAAAGTCTTCGTAGACTTCTAGTTTTAGGGTTACGCTACCGGAAGAAGTAAACTTTATCGCATTCGATATTAAACTCGTTAAGACTTGCCTGATTCGCCCAGGGTCACTTGTGATATGGGTTTTATTGATGCCCGAAACATCGACAACGAAGTCTATGTCTTTGTCGTATGCTTGCTTACTAAGTGTTTTCGCCAAGCTGGAGATTAAGTCAATTAAGTCGAAAGAGACCTGCTCAAGCTCGAGTTTACCTGACTCAACCTTAGAGAAGTCGAGTATATCGTTGATCAAGCTTAGCAAGGACTCAGCACTAGATTTTGCCAATGAGGCTCTTTGTCTTTGCTCATCACTGAGCTCTGTGTTCATCAGCAGATTGAGCATGCCGAGTACACCGTTCATTGGCGTGCGTATTTCATGACTCATGCTGGCCAGGAACTCAGACTTAACTTTCAACGCATTTTCGGCAACGGCTTTTTCTTCTTGAAGGGCTATTTCACGGAATTCTAGTTCTTGTGCGTAATCAGATAATTTTGAGGCTGAAACTTTGACCTCTGAAAGATCCTCGATACAAATAAAGGCTCCGAGGACTTCGTTATTTTCGCCAAAATCAGGATGGTAATTCGCTTTGCAATGCCTTTTACCGTTAACGGTCGCCATATCTGTTTCCAAGTGACAGGACGTCCCGCTTAGAGCCTTTTTAATGTAGGGTTGAGTCCGTTCGTAAATGGCTTCACCCAAGGCTTCAGAAATTGCTTTACCCTTATAGGTGCTAGTATCACGGCCGCTCCAGCGACTATAGTTCTTGTTAACGAACTGAAAGCGCTCTTGTGCATCAATGTAGGAAAGTAATACGGGGACACCGTCGGTGATGCCATCGATAATACGCCGGGTTTCGTTTACCTCCTCAGCGCGTTTGGCTATGTCTTTGGCAAGAGCATTATAGCGCTTAACCAAAGTGCCTAACTCATCCTCGCTTTGGTAGCTTAAGGGAGAATTTAGGCCGTTACTTTGTTGCTGGTGTAGCTCTTCGGTAATGCTTTCCAA
>NZ_LWGA01001498.1:0-709 GCF_001635235.1 Oleiphilus sp. HI0117
CTAGTACACCTCTTAAAACATCATCAACATCTTCGGGAATGGCTCTTTCATATTTTTCTATTTGATGGTACTTTTTTAAGCCCAAAAGTTTTCTGATTCTAGTTTGAGGTACTCCCGAGAGCATTAGATGCACTGCAAAGCTATGTCTAAAGGTTTCAGCGGTTATATTAAAGGGGGAGCCTCCCGAACGTTCGACCAGTTTATGTATATGACGATTTACAGTATGTCGATCCACACCGAAAAGTCTTTGATTGTGTTTAATTTGGTTTCCAATAATGTAAGACTCAATACGATCTTTTAGATCCGAATCTTTAATTGAGATAGATCGAGATGAGATCATTTCTTGCTGAGCTTTTGTGGGCCTCCCAGCCCTACTATGAAGCCGCTTCAAAATAACACTTCCTGACCGTTTAAAGCTTTCACGCTTTAAACCTAGAACTTCAGAAACAGTTGCTCCAGTACTCCACATTAAATCTAACAACAACCTTCTGGGTAAATATTTTTCATTATTAAGTAGCGTCAATATCTCTGGCTTTACCAAATATCTTGGGTACTTACTATCAATGTTGAAGAGCGATGCTCTATGGTCGATTAACTCATTCCAAGTGTAAGAGCATAGGTAACCTGAAGTTTCACGGTTTTGCGCAAAAACACGGTATTCAAATAACTGCTTTGGTTTTTCAAATAAGTGTTCCATTTTTGCCTCCTA
>NZ_LWGA01001499.1:0-1153 GCF_001635235.1 Oleiphilus sp. HI0117
AAACAGATAGAACTAGATGCCTGCAGGCCTAGGAGCAGCTGCAAGTTGTTTTTGTCTTGAGCCGACTAGTCAGCTTCCTCATCGTAATGTTCTGACAAGGATTTTTGTCGTTTGGCAAGAGGTAGGGCCAATAAGACACAGCTCAAAGCTGTGCAGCTAAAACCAAACACCCAAAAGAGGAAAAAGCCTAATGTATATAGAGCATTTGGGCTAAACTCTACAGGGAAAGTCGCGATACTTGATAACTCTATCGGATCAAATGCTGCGAAGAAAAGCATTGTTGCCAGTGCTGCGCATAAAAAAGACACCCAAGCCATAACACCAAATGAGCGCCAGAAAACTTTCGACTGTAATTCTTCCTCGGGAACAATCGTGCGTAGTTGCGATATGATAATTCGAATCATCATTGACCTCGGATCATTATAAATATTGGTGTAATTCAGCGCCTATATAAATGATTGGGCGCTGAATTACACCTTGATGACAAAGTTATAGAGACAAAATATAAGCTGATAGAACTTTAGCTTCTTGCTCACTAAACAAATGTCTGTGCGACGGCATGTTGCCGTTACGTCCATTGGCTATCGTGGCGTCAATATCTCTTAACAGTCCGCCATATAACCAAATATTGTCAGTAAGGTTGGGCGCACCAAGCAGCTGGTTGCCTTTACCGTCAATGCCATGGCAAGCAGCGCATTGCATATCAAAGCTTGCCTTGCCTTGTTCTGCTTTGGTCGCGTCAGTGGACTGATTGCTTAAGCTAAGCACGTACTGAGTAAGGTCAGATCTTTGCGTGTCATCTAAAATTGCGCCGAAAGCAGGCATCACGCCTTGACGGCCATTTAGAATTGACTGCGAAATCAAATCTGAACTATTTCCGTATAGCCAGTCATCATCTGCAAGATTCGGAAAGCCTTTTGAGCCTTTAGCATCGGAACCATGGCATTGCGAACAGTTATTGTCAAACAAGCGTGAAGCAGTTTTCATTGCTTCAGTATTTGCTTGAAGTTCTTCAGCTGTTTTGCCCTCAAATTGAGAAAAGAAGGCAGCGCGGTCCGCTCTATTCTTTTCCATTTGGGCGTCTAACTGATTAAGTTGAGTCCAACCTAATGAACCTTCGTTATTACCTAGTGCAGGGTAAAGGTACATGTAA
>NZ_LWGA01001500.1:0-1368 GCF_001635235.1 Oleiphilus sp. HI0117
GCTGAGATCAGCGAAATTATTAAGAAGCGCATCGAAACTCTCGATGTTTCTTCTGAAGCCCAAAATGAGGGCACTATCGTCAGTGTATCTGACGGTATCGTTCTAATTCACGGTCTTGCCGACGTAATGTATGGTGAGATGGTAGAGTTTGAAACCGGCGTATACGGTATGGCGCTTAACCTAGAGCGTGATTCTGTAGGTGTCGTTGTCCTAGGTGACCCTAAAGGTCTTGCCGAAGGTCAGAAAGCAAAATGTACGGGTCGTATCCTAGAAGTACCAATCGGTGAAGCAATGCTTGGCCGTGTTGTTGATGCACTAGGTAACCCAATTGATGGTAAAGGTCCTATCGAGACTACGCTAACTGCACCTTTAGAAAAAGTTGCACCAGGTGTAATCGCACGTCAATCAGTTGATGAGCCAGTACAAACTGGTTTGAAAGCGATTGACTCAATGGTACCTATCGGCCGTGGCCAGCGTGAGTTGATCATCGGTGACCGTCAGACTGGTAAGACTGCAATCGCTATCGATGCAATCATTAACCAGAAGAACACAGGTGTTAAGTGTATCTATGTAGCAGTTGGTCAGAAGCAATCTTCTATCGCTGCGGTTGTACGTAAACTTGAAGAGCATGACGCAATGGATCACACGATCATTGTTGCGGCAGGTGCAGCTGATCCAGCAGCAATGTTGTTCTTAGCGCCATACGGCGGTACAACAATGGGTGAATACTTCCGTGACCGCGGTGAAGACGCATTGATCGTATTTGATGATTTGACCAAGCAAGCTTGGGCATACCGTCAGATTTCATTGCTACTACGTCGTCCACCAGGTCGTGAAGCATATCCAGGTGACGTATTCTACTTGCACTCACGTCTACTAGAGCGTGCATCACGTGTAAACGCTGATTACGTTGAGCAGTTCACCAATGGTGAAGTTAAGGGCCAAACTGGTTCATTGACAGCTCTACCGATCATCGAAACACAAGGTGGTGACGTATCTGCATTCGTACCAACTAACGTAATTTCGATTACAGATGGTCAGATCTTCCTTGAGACCAACCTATTTAACTCTGGTATTCGTCCTGCAATGAACGCAGGTATTTCGGTATCACGAGTTGGTGGTGCAGCTCAGACTAAGATCATCAAGAAGTTAGGTGGTAGCGTACGTTTGGCTTTGGCTCAGTATCGTGAATTGGCAGCATTTGCTCAGTTCGCATCAGACCTTGATGATGCAACACGTAAGCAGCTAGAGCACGGTCAGCGTGTGACAGAGCTTATGAAGCAAAAGCAGTACAGCCCACAAAGCGTTGCTGAAATGGGTATCGTTCTTTATGCCGCTAATGAAGGCTTCTTGGATGATGTGCCAGTA
>NZ_LWGA01001501.1:0-931 GCF_001635235.1 Oleiphilus sp. HI0117
GAGATACTCGCTAAAGGGGCGGTGATTTATCTGGAGCAGGAAAAAGAAGGCGTTTTACCTGCAATTCCGAAAGATTGGCAACTGATGAAAGAAAAGGTCGCCGGGCAAGTCAGTTATCAATTGTATCAACGACAAGCTAGCGACCAGATCTGATCTAGGCTTTTGCAGCACTTAGAGAGTAATGTCTTAAACTTTTGGCAAATTCTTCGAGGCTTTCGATGCCGCTTTTTTCAGCTTGTTTACACCATTCAGAAAGCTCGTTTAACTTTTCTTGAAAGCGGCTACCGGGGTGTTTTTTCCAAATATCTTGAAGAGCCTGGCTCATCTCATAAATGGTCTTGATCATCACGTCGTGGTCAAGCATTTCATTGATTCGGCTTTTCTCAGTACTTTTAACCAAATTTTCTTCTCTAACGAGAAGCTTCTTGGCCTTTTTAAACATAATTTTTTCTTGTTCCTGCATCTTGGCTTTTTGTGCTTGGATAACCGGAATCATGACATTCTTATGGTATTGGGATAAAACATAAAAGCGATTGTGGATAATTGCCATCACCGTATCCTTATCAAGCTCCAGCTTGTGACTGTCTTTTATTGGCTTAGGTGGGATATTGCGTGCTTTTGCTAAACCAAGGGCGCTTAATATTCTGATATAAAACCAGCCGATGTCGAATTCCCAGGGTTTAACAGATAGCTTGGCGGAGTTGGGATAAGTGTGGTGATTATTGTGAAGTTCTTCGCCACCAATAAAAAAGCCCCAGGGGCTGATGTTACGGGAGGCATCTTTACACTCAAAGTTCCGGTAGCCGATTGCATGGCCGACACCATTGATAACACCCGCAGCAAATACCGGGATCCACATCATTTGAATCGCCCAAATGGTAATACCTGCCAGGCCGAAGAAGAAAATATCGATAGCGCCCATCAGTACTAC
>NZ_LWGA01001502.1:0-4648 GCF_001635235.1 Oleiphilus sp. HI0117
CTATTAAGTATAAAGGCTTGGAACTCGATCAAGAACAGATCGACCAACAAATCAAATCAGGAATGGAAGTCACCAAACTTGCTGTCGAGTGGCGCGAGTCACTAACACTATTATTAGGCTCTGATTTAAGTGTGAAGCGCATCAAGTTTGGCGATATGCTACAAGATCAACTTGACGACATGAACGCCGAAGATGCCGCCAGCATGTTTGACGCTGGCTTCACCATTATGACGGCAGAGTTCGACAAACTAATTCCAGAGATCCTGGAAGCATTCGGCGGTGAAGATACCAGCGCCGTGATCGAAGAATCGAACTAACTGTCGGCAACGCTGAGTACATAGAAATAGCGGCAATCAATAGCCGCTATTCAATCTCTTATGTAAAAGCAATAAGCAAAAAAGCACTCTAGACTTGCGAACAAGCCTCTAGAGAATACCCTTTTCAATAACTTCCTGACGAATACCAGACCAGGCACCTTGAATCTTCTTCAAGTGAGAAAGCACCTCTTCCAACATTTCCAGATCGTTTTTGACATTCGCTTCAAACAATCGATGCTCACAGTAGACATAAAGATCAAATAAATTTTGCGCAACCTCCTGCCCCTTATCTAAATCCAGAAAGCTACGCAAACCCGATATAATCTCTATCGACTTGTTAATCAAACGATTCTTGCCTTCAAAGTCACTCGCAGCAATACGCGCCTTAGCCATATTAATGCGCTCAACAGCACCATCAAATAAAAGCTGAATTAATTGGTGACGGTCAACATCGACAACACTTGTCTGCGCATTAACCGACTGATACTGATGTAATGCATTCATATTATTCTCCTACGATTACCGAGGTGTAATTTCCCCAGCTACTTCTCTTATTTTTCACTTGAACTTGAACCTGAAAGCGCATCTAGCTGCGCCTTTATAAAATCCATCGTACTATTTAACTTGGAAACCGCGATATCAGCTGCGGTAAACTGCCTAGCTAAACGCGCAGTAACTGACTCTATTCTTTCATCAAGCGCAGTACGCTGCTCTGCAATCAAGGCTAGCTCTTTAGCCAGCGTATCATTCTTAGTAGTGAGCGAACCTTCAAGCGATACCATATTAGTAATCAAGTCTACTAACTGCTCGCCAACCCCCTCAATATAAGTAACCGTTCCACGGTCGCCCGTAGATGATCCGCCAACAGTAATTCTAATACCTTCAGAGTCATCACCAACAGCAGCGGTTAACACCTGCCCTGACCCTGTCGCCACAGCACCGTTGATAGTACCCTCAACATCGACGCCATCAACGCCCGCAGCAATACTCAGACCAAGCTGAGCTACTGTATTAGTATCAACAGCTGTTATCTCTACCGTAGACGCCGCACCATAAACATTTGAATTAATTACCAACTGGTTAGAGCCGTCTAGACTAACCGTTACTGACTTTCCAGCAGCACTAAGCGTTGAATCTGCATTGATTTTAGATTGAATCTCGGCAGCTAATTGAGTCTGCGTATAGCTACCTGCATCAAGCGTGATTGAACCACTTTCAGTACCATCAATACTAATGGTGAATTCATCATTATTTGCATCAATAGTTGTACTAGCACCTAAACTTACAGCGCCCGATAGCTCTCCTCTTGTCGCAGCAGTCGTTATGTTAATATCATAACTGCCCGGCTTAGTGTTGATACTTGCAGTACCAAAGCTTACTTGAGCATCGCTGGCTCGCCCTTGATCACTGAACAAAGCCGAAACATCATCTGGGTGCGAATCAAGCTGATCACTAAGAGTGTCTTCATTTAGGCTTAGCAAACCAGTTTGATAATCTGTCGTAATACCAATATCTGCCAAACTACGGACATTTGCATTTTCCAAACCACCAACCGTCGAACCCAATACGCGTCGTACCTGATTCATCATACTTCGAGTTGTCGAGTCACCAAGCAAAATGCCCGCTTCAGCCCCACCACTAGGGTCAAACTCACTATTGTCGTTCACCAAAGTCTGTAGAGCATTAAACTTCTCTACAAATTCTGAAACTTTCTCGACCACAGCAGTGTGATCATTTTGAACAGATAAAGCGGCTGGCGAACCATCATTTGTGCCACTCAGGGTCAGGGTTAAACCTGGAATAGCGTCATAAATCTCATTACTTGAGCGCGTGATCGGTACACCATTCAATTTGAATGATGCATCCGCGGCTGGTTGACTCTGTATTAAGTTAGTCGCTCCCGCGGTGTAGGCGAGTCGAGAAAGACCATTTGCATCTGTGTTACTTGCATCACCGGTGTCCGAAACAGAAATATCGATCGTTTTATCCAGACCCGTTTCATCGGCATTGAATACAAGCTTATAGCCAGTTCCCGTGTAAAGAACTGAAGCCGTCATGCCTACATCAGATTCAGAATTGATCGCTGCAGCAATACCATCAAGCGTATTATTACTATTATCGATAGTAACGTTAGTCGTTTTTCCATCAACCACTATCGTTAAAGAGCCTTCACCAATCGCTGTTGTATCGGAGTCATTAAACTCAGTAGAAGTAAGCGTTTGAGAGACTGCTAAAGCGGTAACTTCAAGCGTATGAACTGATGGAGTTGCATCATTGGAGTCTACCACTGCAGAGAATGCAGAGTTCCCAGAAGAAACCGTTTTTGATTCGAATAACTCAGGATTTGCCAGTGTACGCGAAGGTAGGCGAAGATCTGTAATAGCGGACTTTATTTGACCAAAAATTGACAGTTCAGCATTTACGTCAGCTTCTTGACTGTCCAGACGAGCCTCGACCGGAGCACGCTCCGCACTAGCGAGATTCTCTATTAACTCGCTAGTTAGAACACCCGAGCCTATTCCGACTGAAGATACACTGGCCATAACATCCACCTACTCACCTGTAATCACCAAAAGTGCTCTATATCAGATATAGCGCGAAAGCCGATATTTTCTTGCTTTCAATATTTTAGTGATTAACGAATACTAAAGGGTAAACAGCTTAACAGCGTTATTGAACCCTGCCTATAAATAGTATCGGCAGGCAACACGGGAAGTTTAACTCCCGTGTTGTAAAAGAATGTAAACCATTGCCGCTATTTTAGCCAAAAACTACACTTTAGCTTTAAATAAACTTAACGGTTCATCTTGATGCAAGTCTTGAGCCAACTTCAAAGCAACATCATCAGGAATCTGCCTAACTACTTCAGAGGTCTGCTTATCAACCACTGTTATAATCGTTTTCCCTGACTGATCATCGAGATTAAACTGCAAATTTCTTTGCACCGACTGCACATAGTCATTCAACTTTGTTACAGCCTGCTCAACCTTTTCTTGCGCTTGCTCCGCTGGCTTAAGGCTAGGCTTTTCTTCTACACCTTGCGCAACCGGCTTTGCACTCGCACCATCTTTAAAGTCAACAGAAGAACTGCGCTGTGCCTTTTGAGCAGACGATGCAGCAGCCAGCTTAACTGGCTGGCCTACACCACTCATTTTCATGTCGCTCATAATTCACCTCACATATCTTTTTTAACTGCGTAAGCCGACTTTAACTCACGCTAAAGCCGGCAACGTTCATATTACTAAGTACTTATTACTGTAGAAGCGATAGAACCTGCTGAGGTCTAGCATTCGCTTGCGACAATACTGAAATACCTGCCTGCTGAAGAACCTGAGCTCTAGATAGCGCTGCAGTTTCAGTCGCGAAGTCAGCATCTCTGATTCGAGAGTTTGCAGCTGATAGGTTTTCACTGTTTACCGCGTTGTTAGAAATTGTGTTTTCGAATCTGTTTTGAATCGCACCCAATTTCGCTTGCTCTCTTGCAACCTGGTTGATCGCGTTATCAATTGCAGTTATCGCGTCTTCAGCACCTGCTGCGGTACTGATATCGATATCCTTCAGCTGCTGACCATCTTGAGAGCCACCATATGTACCGACCTCAAAGCCTGAGTTGCTAATCGCCGTAGGATCCTGAGTACTAATTTCAATAGGACCACCAGACTCTAACTTAACCGTACCAAAAGTAGTAGCATCCGCAGCACCGAAGTTTGTACCCGAACCAACAACAATATTTCGACCATCTTCAGCCAACAACTCGTACTGGTTGTCGTCAACAATTTTAGCAGTAACACCTGTCTGAGCCGTCTTAGCGTTAATCGCATCAACCGCTAAAGACACCTGCTCAGAGGTCGTGCCAGTCGTACCAGCGGCAAAACTAATAGACACGCCATTGACCGTCGCATTACCAGCAGTATCCGCAGAAACATCAGATGAGGTCACCTGCGTGGTATTCGCAGTCGCAGTCACACCAGTTTGATCTGAAACCAAGTTAATTGCTGATGCAACTGAAATCGCACTCGCATCTTTATTTGCCGTCGACGCATTATCAAAAGAGGAGAATGTAGCACCAACCGCTGTACCATTAATTACCAAGTCACCAGCAGTAAGCGCCGTACCACCCAAGGTATCACTCACAGCAGTTGCTTTTGAACCACTATAAGAACCCACTTCTAAGCCAGCATTCTCAAGCGAAGCACCCGTATTACTAGTAATCTCAATATCACTACCATCTTTAGATACTAAAGTGTAGGAACCAACATACGTGTCAGCCGCTGCAACACCTGCCGCTGCTGCACCCGCACCCGAGATATCAATGTTACGACCGTCTGCAG
>NZ_LWGA01001503.1:0-988 GCF_001635235.1 Oleiphilus sp. HI0117
GGTTGAGAGCTGTCGTGATAGCTATCGATCCATTGTTGGTTAATAATCCCGGTTTCTAACGCTTTTTCAAGATTACCTTGGTAAAAATAGATCCATCCAAGCAGGCCGCTGCTTGATAGCACCGTGGTATATTTCTTCTCTCGCTTGCCATGCTCAATTGCTTCGCTCAAAGCAGCTTCCGCAGACTCCAGGTCACCGACAGCGAAGCTATCAAGACCAATTCCGTAATAGGTGACGGATTTAAGGGGCATCTTGGTTGTATCGAGCTCTTTCAGAACATCTTTAGTTAATTGTCCTGCGCTCTTTAGGTCTGACTGGCTGCGAGCCAGATAGGCCCGAATAAGCGAGATCTCACTATGTAAGTCAATTAATTCACTTGCGCTAGTTTCAATGCAAAGCAAGCGTTGCTTATCAATAAGGAGTTCCAGCTCTTCTAGCAAAGGGGCAATCACTTCAATTTTGTTACTGAAGAACAATGCCCAGATCTTAAGCATAATCGCGCGGGGAGACTGGCTAAATAGCTTTTCGGGTACTTTTCGAAGCCACTCTAAAACGAGTAAGTGATGCCCTTCATGTATTAGGTTGTTACCATTTTTTTCAAGCAATTGTATTAAAAGATCCCAATCTTGAAGTTGAACAACTTGCTCTATCGCTTCATGGGCTTGTTCATGCGTGACAAGCCACTCAATAGCGCTTTTCTGCAATGTTTCTAGAAGTGTTGGTTGCTCTACTTTAATTTTTCGAAGGAGCGACTCTCTAAACATCTCATGATAACGGTACCAGCTATGTTCATTATCTAAGGGGGTAATGAAGAGGTTTGCTCTATAAAGGTGGTCAAGTATCTTCGCAGAACCCTGGATATTAAGCATCGAGTCGCAAAGCTGCGCGTTTAAGCGGAGTAAACATGAAGACCTCAATAAGAAGTCTGAAACATTTTGCGGCTGTTGAGAGAGAATTTCACTCACAATATATTCGCTCAGATGCCTAT
>NZ_LWGA01001504.1:0-1054 GCF_001635235.1 Oleiphilus sp. HI0117
CTTGTCTCTTGCGCTAACTTACTTGTGTTTTAAGTCAATAATCGTAACATTTGCGCTATGACAGGCGTTTAAGCTTGAACCCTGTCACATCTGACATTAGAATACACCGCATAATTTTAATGAGACCAAACACTGGAATAGCAATATGACATTTGTTGTAACCGATAACTGTGTTAAGTGTAAGTACACAGATTGTGTGGAAGTTTGTCCTGTAGACTGCTTCTATGAAGGCCCTAACTTTCTGGTAATCGATCCTGACGAATGTATCGATTGCGCACTTTGTGAGCCAGAATGCCCAGCTGATGCAATCTTTTCTGAGGACGAATTGCCTGCCGACCAGACGCAGTATATCGAGCTAAACGCCGAGCTATGTCAGACTTGGCCCTGCATTACCGAGCAAAAAGACCCGCTTCCAGATGCTAAAGAGTGGGACGGTGTTCCTAACAAGCTTCAATATCTAGAGAAGTAAATTCTTTAGTCGCCTTGTCGTTAACTGGCGTCAGATCGCTCGCTAACGACAAGCTCCTCTTAAATAAGAACTGCCTGGCCTCATTCACTTTGGCCTATTTAATTCTCAAGCTTTCCTTACAGCTTTTGCATACATATCTTGCATCACTTCTTACGATTCTATTGTGTCGAATTGCGCTCAAATCATGAATTCGATCGTGACATGCACAAATATATGCAAAGGTTCGTCGTGCCCTTTTCGCGCTTGAGAAGTTATGCCTTACCTTTGGCTCAACATTAAATACTTCTGACATAACCTGCTTCCACTGTCGTCCATGCGGCATTACCTTCTTGCCTTCATGATAGCGACCAAAATACTGATAGACGATGAGGTGTGCACATTCGTGAGGTACAACCTCTTCGTTAAAGGCTTGTTGGTTTTGATTTAAGAGCGCCTGATTAAATCGAAGCTTGTATCGATAAGTCTTAAAAGCGTTTTGTGTGACGACAAACTGGCCGGCAGCTTGCCCCTTTAGAAGAAAGCAAAGGTTGTGATAAACGAAGCTTTTCTTAAGGTGATGTTCTGCCTGCCGCAGGCAGTGTTCTA
>NZ_LWGA01001505.1:0-817 GCF_001635235.1 Oleiphilus sp. HI0117
AACAATGCTATTTGCGTGTTCTCAGTAAGGTGAAGGCTTGGATCATCCGAGAATAGGATATGTATGAGATCGACGTTAAATTCGTCTTTGCATATCTCGATGCAGTTATCCAAATGTGCTCTAAAGAGCGGAAGTTCATTGTAGAGCTTCTTACCCATACGATTAACTTGAGTTCCTTGTCCAGGAAACATAAATATAATCTTTGGGTCCTTTGTAGGCGCGTCTGAAGCATTCTTAGTGAACTGTGATAGTTCACTAAGAATGCTGTCTCTAGTTGTTCCTAATATAGCTTGTCGATACTTCAATGCTTGTCGGTGAAAGCAGTAGGTGTTTTTAAGGTGATCGATATCTGTGTCAGTATTTTTTAGTAGAAATGTTTCAAGTTGCCTAGCTTGATCAGCGAGTGATTTGGGTGAATTTGCACTAAGACACAGTGGTAGTTTTGTTGGTGTCTGTGCAGAAGCAGTTGCCGGCTCAGCGTCATACCCAGAGATAATCACATGAGCATTGGTGCCTCCTATGCCAAATGAGCTGATACCTGCATATCGCTGGCCAATTTCCTGTTTCCAAGTAGCGGTGGTTGTAGCGACAGAAAACGGTGAAGACTCTAGCCTTAAGTCAGGGTTTGGTGATGTGAAATTAATACTGGCCGGAATCTGTCCTTTCGATACAGATAGTGCAGACTTTATTAAGCCCGTGACACCGGCTGCTGCAGTTAAATGCCCCAGGTTGCTTTTGACGGATCCTAGTAGGCACTGAGCTTCAGGTATTTTAGAGTTTTGTTCAAAGACTGCTTTCAGGGCCGATACTTCGATAG
>NZ_LWGA01001506.1:0-830 GCF_001635235.1 Oleiphilus sp. HI0117
TCTTCAGGCAATGCGCCTATTCCTGTGGTGTTGATGTAAACACCGTCACCATGGCCTTGCTCTACCACTTTCGTATCACCGGTAACGATTTTAACCCCAGCCTCTTGGGCTGCCTCAGCCATAGAGTCGACAATGCGTTTTAGTTCAGAAAGCGGGAAGCCTTCTTCTAGAATAAAGCCAACACTTAGGTAGAGGGGCTGGGCACCTGACATGCAGACGTCATTGACTGTGCCGTGCACCGCTAAACTACCGATATTCCCGCCAGGGAAAAATAAAGGGGAGATGACATGGCTGTCGGTGGCCATGGTAATGCGAGACTGTGGTAGTGAAAGTGTTGCTTGATCAGACTTTTCTTGTAGGTAGCTATTATCGAAAGCTGGCAAAAAGAGTTCATCAATTAATGTGGCTGACGCTCGGCCACCACTTCCATGAGCCATCTCGATGAACCCATCCTTGAAATCCAGTGTGCTTGAGGTTTTGTTAGTCATTGGCGGGGCTCTGTCTACTGGGTGTTGGGTTGATAGCGATAGTAAGCTGCGCACGCGCCTTCAGATGATACCATGCATGAGCCAAGCGGGTTTTCAGGGGTGCAGGGCTTGTTAAATAGTTTGCATTCGTAGGGTTTTTTTTGCCCCGTCAAAACGGCAGGGCATTCACAGGCTTTGTTGTCAGATGCGATGTCATTGCCGTTTTTTGCGAACGTATCCTTATAGATATACTCGGCATCAAATTGTTGATATTCCTCTCGCAGCTTTAAAGCGCTGTCAGGCATTTCTCCGAGGCCTCGCCATTCGAAACTCTGTCGAAGGTCTAGGTACTTCTTGGTCAGT
>NZ_LWGA01001507.1:0-1215 GCF_001635235.1 Oleiphilus sp. HI0117
GTCAAACGCTTCATTAAAATGCGGATAGCTCGCTTCATCAATCGACAAACCCGCCGCCATCGCATGGCCACCAAACTTTTTAATCAGCTCTGGGTGGCGCTTAGATACCAGGTCCAGAGCATCGCGCATATGAAGCCCGGGTATAGAGCGCGCAGATCCTTTTAGCTCCCTATTCTGAATCAGCGGATCATCGCTAGCAGGCGCAAAAGCGATTACGGGCCGATGAAATAGCTCTTTGATACGTGAAGCTAATATCCCAATGACACCTTGGTGCCAATGTGGCTCATATAAGCTCAACCCCCACGACAAGTTCTCAAGAGCCAAGCTTTCCGTAGACTTGTCCAGAATGCTTTGTACCTGGGCTTCAGCATCCTGTTTCATTTCGGCTTCAATGCGCTTGCGCTCGACATTCAGCTGGTCCAGGCGCTGCGCGATAGACATTGCCCTAACCTCGCTATCAGCTAATAGGCATTCGATACCCTGTGACATATCATCAAGGCGACCCGCCGCATTTAGCCGCGGACCAACGATAAACCCCATATCACTCGATTTAACGCCCGACAACTCCTTACCCGCGAGCGACAAAAGCGCTTTGATTCCAGGACGACAATAACCTGCCCGAATACGTTTAAGCCCTTGGGAAACCAGTACGCGATTGTTGTGATCGAGCGCCACCAGATCAGCGACAGTCCCCAAAGCAACCAAATCAAGATATGAAGCCATATTGGGTTCTTTAAGCTGTCTCTGTTCAAACCATTGTCTCTTTTTAAGCAAGGTTCTAAGACTACTTAAAACATAAAATATAACCCCTACCCCTGCGGCATTTTTGCTGGGAAATTCACAACCGAGTTGATTTGGATTCACGATTGCATCAGCTTTAGGTAGGGTATCTCCCGGCAAGTGATGATCAGTAACCAAAACCTTAATACCGAGTGACTTGGCCCGCTCTACGCCTGCTTCACTAGCAATACCATTATCAACAGTAACGATTAGGTCAGGCTTTAATTTTGCAGCATAGTCAACGATTTCTGGCGTCAGGCCATAGCCGAATTCAAAACGGTTGGGCACAATATAAGAGCACTCTTTCGCCCCCATCTCTCGAAGTACAAGAACAGCCAAGGCTGTACTCGTCGCACCATCGCAGTCAAAGTCTCCAAGAATTAAGATATGCTGCTGTGCAACGAGCGCATTATATAAAACTTCAAGCGCCTCGTT
>NZ_LWGA01001508.1:0-371 GCF_001635235.1 Oleiphilus sp. HI0117
TGAGTACCCCGACGAAGCTGGCAGCGAGCAAGAAACAGAGATTAAAGCAAAGTATGCCAAAGTGTTGGGTAGTGCGGTAAACCCTGTTCTGCGTGAAGGTAATTCAGATCGTCGCGCGCCACCTTCCGTTAAAGCCTATGCGCGTAAATATCCACACTCCATGGGTAAGTGGAGTCAGGCGTCACGTACACATGTTGCCCATATGCGTAGCGGCGACTTTTACGACCAAGAGCAGTCTACGGTAATTGAAAAAGCTGGCAATGTTCGTATTGAACTTGTTGAAGCAGATGGAAAAGTGACCGTACTTAAAGAAAAGACAGCTGTCATTGAGAAAGAAGTGATCGATGGCATGTTTATGAGTGTTAAAGCTT
>NZ_LWGA01001509.1:0-664 GCF_001635235.1 Oleiphilus sp. HI0117
TGGTTTTGCTACCATCCCTTTTTTTATTCTAGGCTTTCTCTACGAGTTTCGAGAAGCTTCTTGTAATTCAAATATCTCGTTAATGCCTTTCTTCGCTAGTGCTAACATGGCATTAAATTCGGACTCTTCAAACGCTTCACCTTCAGCAGTGCCCTGAATCTCGATAAAGCCGCCTTTGTCTGTCATGATCACGTTCATATCAGTTTCTGCTTCTGAGTCTTCCGGGTAGTCCAAGTCGAGAACGGGTGTACCTTTGTAGATGCCTACAGAAATCGCCGCAATCTTTTGCTTTAGCGGGATTTCTTTCAGTTTTCCTGCATCTACCAAGCCTTGAAGAGCGTCCATGAGTGCCACGCAGCCCCCAGAGATAGACGCTGTACGAGTACCTCCATCTGCCTGGATAACATCGCAATCGATTTGAATGGTGCGTTCGCCGAGTGCTTTCATATCAACAGCGGCGCGTAATGAGCGACCGATTAGACGCTGAATTTCGACGGTACGACCTGTTTGTTTACCCTTTGCTGCTTCACGGATCATACGTGAACCGGTAGAGCGAGGCAGCATGCCATATTCAGCGGTTAACCAACCTTGTCCTTCACCTTTTAGGAAGCGGGGTACCTTTTCGTCTATTGAGGCAGTACAGATAACTTTGGTGTCGCCAAAC
>NZ_LWGA01001510.1:0-800 GCF_001635235.1 Oleiphilus sp. HI0117
AGCGTCAGATAAGTAATAGTGCTTAGGTCGTATTGGAAAAATAGTTCATTTGAATTAAGAGCAGGAAACAAAATTAGCATGAGTCAGTTATTTGTAGTGGGCACCGGTCCTGGTGATAGATCTCTTGTGGCGCCGAAAGCGCTTAGCGCCATTGGAGCCAGTTCAGATTTGGTCGCGTACGGTTTGTATCTCGACTTGTTAGGTGATGTGTGTGATGGAAAAACACATCACGAGTTACCTTTGGGGGAAGAGATCGGGCGAGCTAAACTCGCCTTAGATCTCGCGGCTAGCGGTAAAACAACCGCCTTGGTTTCGAGTGGCGACATCGGCATTTATGCGATGGCAACGTTGGTGTTTGAATTGTTGGATCAACAACTCTTAAAGCAAGCGCAAGGCGAGGCCTTAGATCATCCAGAATGGCTAGATGTTGAGATAGACGTTGTCCCTGGAATCTCTGCCATGCAAGCGGGCGCAAGCCGTGTCGGCGCCATGCTCGGTCATGATTTTTGTACCGTATCGTTATCTGATTTGCTAACGCCTTGGGAGACGATCGAAAAGCGTATTCATAGCGCTGGCCAAGGTGACTTTGTTATCTCGTTCTATAACCCCGTATCTAAAAAGCGTGATTGGCAGTTGAACCATGCGCGAGACGTTTTGCTCCAGTACCGACCGGCTTCGACGCCCGTTTTGTTGGGGCGCCAATTAACCCGTGAAGACGAGTCCATCACCATTACCACCCTAGATAAGTTAGATGCCAAAGACGTTGATATGTTCACGCTTGTGAGCGTTGGAAACAGCGA
>NZ_LWGA01001511.1:0-1557 GCF_001635235.1 Oleiphilus sp. HI0117
CTCTTATCGTTCTATTTAACAGTTTTGATTGAACCAACACAGTAGATTTATATCTAAAGTGCAATATATGCAATCGCAAGGTTTTGAACCAGTATGAGAAATATCCTATTAGTTATTATCTACCTAACTCTTGGAACATTCACCTCCGACGCATATTCCTCTGGCGGTACTAGTTTTTCTAGCTCAGATAGCAAGGGATTATTTGAATCAAGCCAGAATGAGTTCCTAAAGGTTGATGAGGCATTCAAATTTCGCTCATCGCCTACAGACAATGGTTTAAAGCTGTCTTGGGAAATAGCTGACGGCTACTATTTATACAAAGAACGCTTCAAATTCCGCCTTGTCGATAAGTCATTAGAACCTCTGGTAAAGCTTGGCCCTCCCGAATTTTCTAGCCAGGGAAAGCCTAAACAGGATGATTACTTTGGCTTGGTTCATGCGTTCTATAAGCACGTTGAAATTGCTCTTCCTATTGACGTCGATGCTTCACTAAGTGATGTCGAGATTAAAATAAGCTCCCAAGGCTGTGCAGATGCAGGCTTGTGCTACCCACCAAAGCACGAAAAGGTCTTATATGTAGCGCAAAAAAGTAATAGCGACACAACTAGCAACAAGCTTCAAGCTCCCAACCAGCAACAAACGCCTTCATCTCAAGAAAGCCCAGACTTTGAAAACGCTGCGGGCGTCTTTAGCTTTATTCAGAACAGTAGCCTGCTGGCGATTGTAGGAATATTCTTTTTACTCGGGATCGGATTGACCTTTACACCTTGCGTGTTTCCAATGATCCCGATTATTACCAGCATTATTGCTGGCCAGCAAAAGCCAACGGTCGGTAAATCCTTTATGCTTTCCCTAGCCTACGTTATCGGTATGGCGGCAACCTATGCTGCAGCAGGCGTGGTGACAGGACTGCTCGGTGCGGGAGCCAATGTACAGGCAGCCCTGCAAGACCCAATTGTATTAAGCGTATTTTCGGCAATATTTATTTTGCTTGCCTTAGCTATGTTCGGCCTTTACGAGCTGCAACTCCCCGCTTTCTTAAGAGACCGCCTCAATACCACCAGCCAAAACCTTAATGGTGGGCATATCACCAGCGTATTCTTTATCGGTGCACTATCAGCACTAATTGTTTCACCGTGTGTCTCAGCCCCGCTCGCAGGTGCGTTACTTTATATAAGCAGTACAGCAGACGCAGTTATCGGAGGCCTTTCATTATTTGCTCTGGGCTTGGGTATGGGTGTGCCATTAATCCTGATCGCTATAGGTGGCGGTAAGTTCTTCCCTAAAGCCGGCGCCTGGATGGACAAAGTAAAATACGCTTTCGGCATAATGCTAATTGCCGTGGCAATCTGGCTCATTAGCCGTGTTATCCCTGAGTCAGTTTCGCTATTTTTATGGGCGTTGTTATGCGGCCTAACAGCAAGCCAGATGGGTGCTTTTGATGCAGCTAAGCCTGGAATAGAAAGAGTCTCTAAAGGTTTAGGCTTGCTCCTGGCCTTATACGCCGCATTATTATTTATTGGCTCACTTACTCAAGCCACAAACCCACTCAACCCC
>NZ_LWGA01001512.1:0-713 GCF_001635235.1 Oleiphilus sp. HI0117
GAGCAAGCCGGAACTAATTAGTATAGGAAGGAAAACCTTATTTTCCCAACCCACTGTTTTAAACCTGAGTGAATATTTATATCAACACTAGTCTCTTTGACATTTATGCATCGCCTCTATCATCAAGTGACTAAATCTCTTCATCTACTTCAACATTCGTACTTGTTGAACTAAGATTATCTAATACCTTCACTTTCTACAAATCTTCATTATGAAAACAGCGGAGAATTTCCTATGTACCAAAATTTTGTATCTTCTTTTTTACTTGTTTGCGTTCTAGTATTCGGCTCGGGTTCAGTGCTTGCAGATAAACACGGTCGCTCACAGTGGGTAGACATCAGCAGTGACAAAAAACCATTTAACAAGAATTGTGACTACAAAGTTTGGGTTCTTGAAGACAAGGAGTGGGCTGAGACCTGGTACCTAGAAGCATTTGATAGTGAGAATGCTTTTTACACTATCAATCGCCAAAGCAGTATTTGGAGCGATAAAGATGACTTTTATGCACTTAACTACAAAGATAAAACAAAGTTTTTAACTGGCGAAAACTTTATTGAGGTGGTGCCATTCGCATTATGCTTGATGAAGTAAACTAATTATTCTTGGCTATCAAGGCTCGTTCTCAAAAGACTGCAAGCTTCTGAGAACGACCTAGCGTCTAGGGTTATGATAAGACTGTAGATAGATGGACGCTTCCTGAGAAGTCGTTTGTA
>NZ_LWGA01001513.1:0-5647 GCF_001635235.1 Oleiphilus sp. HI0117
ACTACATTACCGCGCAGATTGATAATACCCAACACATAGTTAGGTGCGCCTGGCACGGGGGCAATTTCAGTATAACGTAATACTTCCTGAATCTGCATTACGTTAATACCATACGTCTCGTCTGCTAAGCGAAAAGTGACGTTTTGCAGAATCGGATCTTCAGCAGCATGGCTACTGTGCCCAGTGTTTGATGTCATTAGTTGACCCCTTACCTATTTCCTAAAAGACAATAATTCGCGCCAAGTTTTCAAAGCTTTACTCTCTCACGTCAAAAACTTAACAGATCATCTTCTAAATATAGAGCATCGCACAATCTATGCCAGAAAATAGTGACACAATTATCAAGAAATTGAGCTTCCATTGCCAGAAGCTTTCTCTTCTAGCATCAAGCTCATTACGTCTGCGTCGAGTAAAGCACACATATGCCCTATCACCGTACCAGATAACCACGCTCGACTCGTACGCTCACTGCGCCATTTAACCATATCAGGTTCAAGCTGAATGGATTCGTGAACTGAGTCGCAAGCTAAGCCCCAATTATTTCCACCCAGTCTAATAATGAACTGATATCCGGCCCGAGCATCCTCGCTCCAACGGTCCGGCATGACCCATTGAGCTGTATCGACCACTCTGACATTTCTATCCAAATGTCTATACAAGCCCATAAAATAATCTGCCCGGCCGACAATTGGCGTGAGCTCCTTTTCAATTTTATAGATTGCACCGAGAGAAACTAAAGGCACCGCAAGCTTTAAACCTGCTACAGAAAAGATCAAACACTCGAAGCGATCTTGAGCCCATGAAGGCGGCCCAACTTGTCCAGGCTCACCAGGCGTAACCAAAGCTGTTCTTTTTTCATGTATCTTTTCAATTTCAGAAACTTCAGTAGTCACAGCCTCCCTAGCCTGAACTTTAGCGTCTACCTTGGTATCACTCAGGGGTGCAGGTGCAGAAACGGATACCTTTGGCTTGTCGACAGTTTCAACAAGTACTTCTTGCTTAACCTTTGTTTTAAGCTCGGGCTCGGCTTTAAGACCAAGCTTCGCTTCCAAGCGGGAAAGCTGAGCCGCGCTCAACTTTGACTTTTTCTTCTCCAGAATCGCTAAGGCCGTCTTTCTATCTAGCTTAGTCTGAAGCTTTTGTTCAGTCTTTTGCTCGGTCTTAACTTCAAGCTTTTGCTTTACTTTAAGGTTCTGCTCAGATGACTCTTTAACACTCGGCTTGGTTTTAACCGGCGCAAGCTTTGGAAATGCAGCAGGTATAATCAGAGGTGAAATTTTTGATCTTTCAGGCTCAGCAAATTGAGGCTTAGCCGGCTTCACTTTTGCAAAATTTGCTTTTGCAATAACCTTAGGCTTTAACTTGGATCCTACTCTGCCTTCAAGTGGCTCTTTAGACCTTGTATGCATTACATTCACGGAGTCTAGAGAGTGTAATTCCGCGTCACTAAGCTTGTTTTTGTGTATTGTATCTAAGTCTTTTAAAGGTTGCTGATCGGCAACTGAGCCAAGCATATCAAAGAAGTATTCATCCATAGCATCAGATGAGCTGACATTCTCGTCCTGATCGAATTCACGCCCTCCATGAATAGAGTGCTTCTTATCGATATCTTCAGAGCTCATCGCACACTCTCTACAGACTGCTCCGCTAACCAAAAAGCAGCGTAGTAATCATCTATAGCTTGCTCAGAGTAGTCTAAGAAGCATTGCCGAACTCGCGGTGAAAGCGGTTTTCTTAAGTAATAGAGAAATGTTAATAATACTATCTGGGCCTCACACTGAGACCGAAAACTTTGATCATCGTCTTCTCTTACCATTTTAATTGTCGGAATAAGAGATAGGTCAGGCGAAATAGCTTCAGTCGTTTTAACAGTGGAACCACCCAAAATCCCAAGAACTGGCTGAGCGCATTGTGGCTCTGATGCCACCCTGGTAACACTAGTTACCGAATCAACATGACTTGGCTTACGTGAAGTGACAGATCCGCCCTGATTTTGCCGACCTTCATTTGTAAGATTGGCTTCTTCAGCAAACTCACAATCGGCACTTATATTTTCTTGCTCACTGACGTGTGCGCTTTCAGAAATTTGAGCAGATGACTCATTCAGATAGTTTTCGGATGTATGCTCTGCCGAAGAACATGAGCTATCATTAGGCTTACTAACAGGCACAGGGTCGCTACCAAACATATCGCTCAGGTAATCATTTAGCAAATCTTCCGTGCTAGAGTGAGGCGTCCTGCTGTCAGTGTTATCCTGAGTCATTTGATAGTGTAATTAATCTCTCGTATGAGTTTAAAGCCTGATAAAGCCTTAGGCATTATTGCTTGTCAGCTCTTTAAGCGTCTGCAGTAGCTTCTTATAAGCTCTCACTCCGTGAGTATCAGCGTCGTACATAGATGGTACCAGACCTTTCATACTTGCATCTCGGAACTTCGTATCAACTGGAACGGCATACTTCCAGACATCATCTCCCCACGTCGATTTGATGGTACGCAAGCTTTGTGTTGAAGCCTGTGTTCGACGATCAAACATGGTAGGCAGAATAAGATGTCTTAAATTGCTTTTCTGAGACCGAATAACCATACCCAAAGTATGCATCATTCTTTCCAAGCCTTTAATCGCAAGAAACTCTGTTTGACAAGGTACGATGAGCTGCTGGCTCGCAGCAAGAGAGTTGATCATTAGTACACCCAAAGAAGGCGAATTATCGATCAAGACGTAGTCATATTGATCCCACAACATTGCCAGCGTTTTCGAAATGATCAGCCCCATACCTTCAACGCCAACCATTCTACGTTCAAGCGTCGCTAAAGCCGTTGAAGCAGGCATTAAATCCAGACCCGGGCAAGAAGTGTCAGTAATCAGTTGTTCAGGAAGACCATCAGGAACCTTACCCTGATGCATAAACAAGTCGAACGCACTTTGCTCAATCGTATCCGGGTCGTAACCAAAATAACTGGTTAAAGACCCATGCGGATCAAGATCCATAACCAACACTCTTTTGCCTTCTTGTGCCAACAACCCGCCTAGGGTTACTACACTAGTCGTTTTACCGACCCCGCCTTTCTGATTGGCAATACCCCAGATTCTCACCGCGTCACCTCTGAAAAATTATATTTTAGCTTTGCTCAAGCATACCATTTAGCCTAGCTGGCTAGAATATCCTGCTAGGGATACTTGCTAATTCTGTATCGCTTGAACAAATGAACAACGGAAATGGCATAAAGTTGCCGAATTTACGTCACTAATAATCTTAATAGTGTACAGAGCACAAATCGTGCCATCGGCACAGTATTGAAAGGTAAATACTTAGAAAATATTTCTTTATAAATGAATGAGCTACGAGACTTACTTCATTAAGCCCTGACGAATATCCTGACTTTTGGAAATTAATAGAACAACGCGGCGGTTTTTGCTTTTTCCAGCTGCCGTATCATTCCTAGCAGCAGGTTGAAACTCTCCGTAACCCATCGCGCCCATGCGAGAAGGCGACACCCCCTCCAGTGCGAGGTATCTAACAACTGTGGCTGCTCGCGCTGCAGAGAGCTCCCAATTAGATGGGAATACAGGGCTTCGAATAGGAACATTATCAGTATGCCCCTCTACCAGCATAGCGTTATCGTGCTGGTTCATAATACCTGCAATTTTTTCAATAATTGGCAAAGCATCATCAACAGGCTCCACACCGCCGCTTTGAAAAACAACCGTATCATCCAACGAGATCTCGATCCAATCGTCTTTCTTCTGAACGCTTACCTTTTCCTCGAATATCAAGTCTTCAAAGTTATCTTCAAACTCCCCTGCTATCATTTCGAGTTGGAGGTCTTCTTTGCTAGGTTCCTTCTTTTTCTTTCGTTGATCAGGGGGTGGTGATGACTCACCGATCATTGGTTGGATAAAAATTTCACGTGAATCCGGAGAGGTAGAGCGAGGACTTATATCTCCAACCTGAATTGGCTTTATGGTTTTCGCGGGAGCGTTAAAGACCCCTTCCAAACTCTCAGAAAGGACTTTATATTTACCTTCATTTACCGAAGAAATTGAATACATCACAACGAAGAAAGCAAACAGCAAAGTGATAAAGTCAGCGTATGATACTAACCAACGCTCATGATTATCATGCTCTTCTTCTAATTGCCTGCGCATAGCTTAGCTCAAGTAATAGTTAAGTGATAAAGCCGCGTAGCTTTAGCTCGATTGAACGAGGGTTCTCTCCCTCTGAGATTGCCACCAAGCCTTCGATAAGCATTTCTCTATACTGGGATTGCCGTTGAATCACAGACTTTAGCTTACTACCGACTGGGAAAAACAGCAGGTTGGCAAATGCAACGCCATAAATTGTCGCTACAAAGGCAGTCGCGATACCAGCGCCAAGAGAGGATGGGTCAGCAAGGTTACTCATAACATGTATCAGACCCATTACTGCGCCAATGATACCAATGGTAGGAGAATACCCCCCCATCCCGTCATAGATCTTTGCTGAACTAAGGTCATGACGCTCTTTAGAAATAAGATCCAACTCAAGTACATTTCTAATCACTTCAGGCTCAGCACCATCAACGAGCAGCTGAAGACCTTTACCAGCAAAAGGCTCATCTTCTTTATCGACTGAAGACTCTAGCCCAAGCAAGCCCTCTTTTCTTGCTCGCATACTCCAGGAAATAACCTTTTCAATCCCGTCATCAATCGACACATAAGGCGGTATAAACACCCAGCGCAACATGACAATGCCTCGCTTTAATGTCTGAAAAGGAGTTTGTAACAATATCGCAGCAAACGTACCGCCTATAACTATTAAGGCAGCGGGGCCATTAAATAATGAATCAATATGGCCACCCTCTAGGTAGTTACCACCTAAAATGGCACCAAAGCCAAGGATAACACCTAAGATACTCAGCAAATCCATTACATCACTCCTTCAATCACGTGATCTGCTATGGCGTCAATATCAAAAGAGCCGTCAGAGTAACCAGCCTTGTCAACTGCCATCGGCATTCCATAAATTACGCAGCTTTTTTCGTTCTGAGTATAAACCGTGGAGCCAGACTGTTTAAGCAAGCGGCAACCTTCTCTACCATCGGCCCCCATACCAGTCAGAACAATTCCCAAAACTCTTCCGGGGAACGCTTTCGAAGCTGAACCGAAAGTCACGTCGACGGAAGGTTTGTAGGTCAACCTAGCATCACCTTCCAAAATTGAGATAGACCGACCTTTACCCGAGACAATCATTTGCTTAGCACCAGGTGCTAAAATTGCTGTTCCTGCCTGCAATGTTTGCCCATCTACTCCATGCTTAACGGTAAGTTGACATAAATTGTTTAGGCGCTCTGCAAATGCAGGGGTAAAGGTCTCAGGCATGTGCTGAACAATCAGTACAGGAACCGGCAGATTAGCCGGTAGCTTTGACAGTACTTTTTGTAAGGCAACCGGCCCACCCGTTGAAGCGCCGATGACTAGAAGGTCTACCGGGTGAGATAACTTCTTGGCTCTGTGCGTGGCGCGTTGACCACGATTAGTACTCTGTACTTCCGGGCGTGACGGCACACTTTTATTTGTAGTGCTTGGGCGTCCGCTCACTGCTCTACGCTTTAAAACACTTGAACTCTCACTTGCTTGTATACTGGATGAAGCCTCTGGGTTTAGTGA
>NZ_LWGA01001514.1:0-1023 GCF_001635235.1 Oleiphilus sp. HI0117
TCTATGAATTTCCCGCCAAAGTAGGCATCGCGGTTACCAGCCGCTTCAAGATTCTAGGTCGCCTCAATGTCGCCGAAAAAAGAAAACCACAAGATGGCCGAATAAAAACACGTAACAGCAATGAGAAGGAAATAGAGCTCCGTCTTTCAACCCTGCCTACCGCCTTTGGCGAAAAACTAGTAATGCGTGTTTTCGATCCGGAAGTCTTACAATGCTCATTCTCTGAGTTAGGCTTTTCTAGCGAAGATTTAAAACGCTGGAAGCAAATGACCGGTCAGCCAAATGGCATTATTCTCGTTACCGGCCCGACCGGTTCAGGAAAAACGACAACGCTCTATTCGACCTTGCGTGAACTCGCGACACCCGAAGTTAATGTCAGCACGATTGAAGATCCGATTGAAATGGTAGAACCTGCCTTCAATCAGATGCAGATCCAACAAAATATCGACCTGGATTTCGCCAGCGGCATTAAAGCCCTTATGCGACAAGACCCCGATATCATAATGATTGGTGAAATAAGAGACCTGGAAACAGCCGAGATGGCAATACAAGCTGCCCTGACAGGCCACCTGGTTATTTCGACACTGCATACTAATGACGCACCCAGCGCAATCACGCGATTAATGGAACTCGGCATCCCTCCATACCTAATAAAAGCAACGGTATTGGGCGTGATGGCCCAAAGGCTGGTTAGAACCCTTTGTACGTCCTGCAAGACACCTGTCGAGCTTGAAGAGGAAGACTGGAAAATGCTTACCAGACCTTGGAAAACACCTTTGCCTCAAAATGCGCAACAACCCGTCGGCTGCCAAGAATGTCGACAAACAGGCTATCGCGGTCGAGCAGGCGTTTATGAAATCATGCCCTTATCCGAAAGCTTAAAAGGGCACATACACGAAAGCGGTCAAGTAGCAGAGCTCAGAAAAGAAGCAATTAAAGAAGGGATGTATTCACTAAGGCTAAGCGGCGCAAATAAAATAGCAAATGGCTTAACAACCATTGATGAAGTGCTCAGAGTCACAC
>NZ_LWGA01001515.1:0-334 GCF_001635235.1 Oleiphilus sp. HI0117
ACTTCAATTTTTTTACCCTTTTTACTAATTCAAAACACTATAACTACTCTTCAAAAACAGAGAGTAGCTATGTTATTTCTCATAGGTTGTGCTTTGGTAATGGTGCATGATGGGAGTGTTCAGAAATCATCCGAGACCGGCCTAGGTTGGAGTGGAGCTGGTTTGTCAGAAAAGACAAGAATAACTTATTTGGGGATTTTTAGTGACCCGAATGATTTGGGGATGTTTTTTGTAATGATTCTTCCAATGGCTATGTACTTCTTGTTTAGAGCTAAAGCTTACCTTAAGCCAGCTTTTTGTATTGTTGTAGCCTTTATCTTGCATGGAATCTATA
>NZ_LWGA01001516.1:0-748 GCF_001635235.1 Oleiphilus sp. HI0117
AGTTTGGCCAGCCAAGTTACCCGTCACACCCAAGTCACCCCAAGTTTTTACTTCTTTGTCGAAGCCACACTTACGAGTAGATGAAAAAACCGCGTCGATCTGAGGAATAGTCAAACCTTTGATTGGGTTATCTTTGTTTACGAATACTGCTAATGCATCGATTGCAACTGGAACGGCTGTTGGCGCATAACCGTGACGCTTTTCGAATGCGCCGCGCTCTTTGTCTTTCATCATACGGCTCATTGGGCCAATGTTTGAGGTACCTTCAGTCAAAGCTGGAGGCGCAGTTGAAGAACCCGCTGCTTGAATCTGAATGTTTACATTTGGGTAGTTACGCTTAAAGTCTTCGGCCCAAAGTGTCATCAGGTTTGCCAAGGTATCAGAACCAACACTTGAAAGGTTGCCTGAAACGCCACTGGCTTTCTCGTATTTAGGAAGGTTTGGATCAACATCTGCGTGTGCAGTGCTCACAGCACCTAATGTACTGAGGGCTAAGATACTAACTATTTTCTTTATCATCTTGAGTGCTCCTAAGTGGCTTAATTGCCGAAAAATTTGTTTGCTTACTTTCTTGATGAGGCCACTATAAAGATGCAATGTTACAGTTATGTGACAGCTCCGTCTTGTTTGTCACATAAGTGTCATAAGAATGTAAAAAAACTGTTAGATCCCATATCTACGGGGCTTAGCGGGGAGTTGTTGTATTGCTTAGATAGCTAAATCTAAGAAAGTCGCTTCGGCATTGACC
>NZ_LWGA01001517.1:0-797 GCF_001635235.1 Oleiphilus sp. HI0117
CACTTTCGAACCTAACGAGACGCACAATACTGCGAAGCTCGCAGATTTAAACAAAACCTATCTTTCAGAGCTCTTAATAGGAGGTGAAGACAAGGTCGACGTTTATCAATACTCCTTAACCAAGGGCACGATTTACAGTATCAAGAGTGTAAATTTACAAGGCTCGGGTAGTACCACTGCTGGTGGCTTACAGTTTGAAGTAATCGATGAAGATGGCTCACCTGTTGTATCAAATTATGATTTGCATCAGGATATCGCTTCAAGCGGCGAGTTCTCGGTGACTGAAACAGGTACTTATTATCTCCGAATACTATCTCAACTTGGTACGATTTATCAGAATGATTATTTCAAATATGAAGTGGCAATCTGGGAACCGAGAGAAACTTGGGATAATCCTCATTCAACTGAAAATAACATGGAACCCAATGAGACGCCACGTTTAGCTTATGCCGTTGACGTCTCTCAGCCTATAGTTAGTCAGCTTGAGATGGGTAGCCGTGATAATGTCGATAGTTACGCGGTCGCCCTTTACCCAGGTAACCAGTATCTGCTTACCGTAACGGCAACGGATGGACCGAACAGAAGTTCTGCGTCACGTTTACAGATCAAGGTGACTGACGAAGACGGTACGGTTAGCTTTGTGCCTGAATCGCCATTATCCGTTGGTGTAGAGCAACAGTTCATAATTGAAAGCCTGACGCAAACCAATGCGGTAATTGAGCTCTTTTATAACTATACGAATGGTCATTTAGAGGATTATCATGCTTATGAGTTTGAGGTAACTTTGCAATAAGATC
>NZ_LWGA01001518.1:0-829 GCF_001635235.1 Oleiphilus sp. HI0117
CGTATCAGCTTAGCTGTCGCAGCGTCTGAAGATAAGGTTGTTAATGAAGCTATAGCAAAGACTGCTAAGCAGAGAAATATCCCGATTAACGTCGTTAATCGAGTAGATATTAGTGATTTCGTATTTCCTTCTATTATTGACCGCTCACCTGTTATTGCCGCGGTATCTAGTAGTGGTGAATTGCCTATTTTAACGCGTTTGGTTCGTAGTCGTTTAGAGGCAAACCTTCCACATGCTTTTGGCCGTATGGCGATGATCGCTAAAAAGTACCGGCAGCAGGTACGTGAGGGTGTTGATGGTATTAATGCGAGAAGGCGCTTTTGGGAAAAACACTTGGAAGGTAAGTTCTCTGAGTTGGTTTTTTCAGGAAAGGAAGAAGACGCTGTTGACCTATTAGAGTCTGCCATTGAAGATCTTTCTTCTACTGCGCCAAGTAATGACGGTGAGGTTTACTTGGTCGGCGCAGGGCCCGGAGATCCCGACTTATTAACGTTCAAGGCTTTGCGCTTGATTCGCCAGGCAGATATCGTTTTGTACGATCGTTTGGTATCTGAACCAATATTAGAGCTTGTCAGGCATGATGCGGAGCGTATTAATGTTGGAAAGGAGCGTTCAAATCACCTTGTCCCACAAGAGTCGATTAACGAATTGCTTGTTAAGTACGCAAAGCAGGGTAAGAGAGTACTGCGTTTGAAAGGCGGCGACCCATTTATATTTGGTCGTGGTGGCGAAGAAATAGAAACGCTGGCAGAAGAGGGAGTGAGTTTCCAGGTTGTGCCAGGAATTACTGCTGCATCGGGCTGTTCCGCTTATTCAGGCATACCTTTAA
>NZ_LWGA01001519.1:0-700 GCF_001635235.1 Oleiphilus sp. HI0117
TTACTTCTCTCTAATCAGTGAAAAGACCTCATCAATAGATCCTGCCTTGCTAAGGGAATGTGCTTCGGTTATCCAGAGTACGCACACCAGTGGGGGAAAGTTGTTGATTGTTGGAAATGGTGGGAGTGCTGCTATGGCAAGCCACCTAACAGTAGATTTCTTGAAGTCAGCTGGGGTTCGAGCAATGAACTTCAACGAAGCTGACTTAATTACGTGTTTCAGCAATGATTACGGCTATGAGCACTGGGTGTCAAAGGCGTTCGAGGCTTACGCAGACCCGGGAGACCTCGCTATCATAATTAGTAGCAGTGGGCGCTCAGCGAATATGTTAAACGCAGCGATCAAAGCTTCAAAATTGAAGCTCGGGATAATTACTGTTTCCGGCTTTACGGCTGATAACCCTTTGAGACAGTTGGGTGATATTAATTTATGGGTTGACAGTAAAAGTTATAATGTTGTTGAAATGACACATCATATTTGGCTTTTATCGATCATAGACTTTATTTCTGAGAGTAAGGCTCGGTTAGATGAACCAAAGGCCTGATATTCGAGCTTTACTACTATCGGCAGGTTTAGGGACTCGGCTTCGGCCTCTAACGAATAATTGGCCTAAATGTTTAATGCCCATCAACGGTAGGCCGCTACTAGAGTACTGGCTACAGACATTAGATGATATAGGCATTCATCATGCTGTGGTTAA
>NZ_LWGA01001520.1:0-1250 GCF_001635235.1 Oleiphilus sp. HI0117
TACTTTCACCGCCAACATTTAACAGTGCCACCCGGGGATTTTCAACGCCTTTGGTAATTTTTGCTAATACTTGGCCCATGATTGCAAACTGAAGAAGATGTTCGGCCGAACTATCAACATTTGCACCTAAGTCCAGAACGAAACAGCCACCACCTTGAGAAGGAAACATTTTAGTAATCGCGGGCCTATCTATACCGGGAAAGGTTCCCAGTATTGATCGCCCTAACAACATCAAAGCACCGGTATTTCCTGAGCTTACACAAGCTTGAGCTTGACCAGACTTGACCAGTTGGAGTGCCACAGCCATCGAGGAATCTTGCTTACTGCGCAGCACACGAGAAGGACGGTCATCCATAGAGACAACGGTTTCGGCGTGAACAATCGATATTGATGGATTTTCTGGGTAGGAGTGCAACAAAGCCTCCAATTCAACCTGTTTTCCAACAAGGATGATATTGAAGGCTTTGCTTTGGCAGCTGGCTGCCGGAGACGCTTGAGAAGCATCATTTGACTGAAGCTTTTCAAGATAGGCAAAAACAGCAGGGACAACAACCTGAGGGCCATCATCGCCACTCATTGCATCAACTGCAATGGTGATTCCTACAGACATTTCGCCGTCTTCAGAAACTAGTATTTACGTACTAGTCTTCTAATGTCTCAATTACTTTCTTGCCACGGTAGAAACCGTCAGCAGAAACGTGGTGACGCAAGTGCTTCTCACCTGTAGTTGGATCTACAGATAAAGTTGCAGTGCCTAGCGCGTCATGTGAACGACGCATGCCACGTCTTGAACGAGTTTTCTTACTTTTTTGAACAGCCATATTTGTTCTCCCGCGGGTATTTCAAATCAATTGATGAGCTTAGCTCACCGATTATTTCTTTAAATTCAGTTCTGAAAGCACGCTGAAAGGATTCTCTTTGGTCTCTTCGACCTCACTTTCAACACTCTCTTCAATATCACCTTCGTTATACTCTTCAGGTTCGCAATCATCATGATAAGCGAACATTGGCAAACTCAGGATCAATTCTTCTTCTATCACATCCAGTAAAACAAGCTTTTCATCTTCCACCAATAAAGGTTCATAAACACGCGGAAGGTTTTGCGCTTGCTCGTCACTCATTACAATTCCGAGCTGAAACTCAGAACTTATTGTCTTTTTGACCGGATGTAAGCAGCGCTGGCAAAGCAAGTTCAATTCAGCTGAAAGCTTGCCCTTCAATATACGCAGCCTTTGCTCATCCCGTCCAAA
>NZ_LWGA01001521.1:0-895 GCF_001635235.1 Oleiphilus sp. HI0117
TCGCATTTAGCATGATGTCGCAGGCCGCTGGACTCATGTCACCCGCAAACGGTCAGCTACCAGCGTTGGAAATAAAACAACACCATGTAGATGTCACTATCGAGGATGGCTATGCCATTACTTCAGTAACACAATTATTTTTCAACCCGAATGACACCACGCTAGAAGCAATCTACTCCTTCCCCATTCCAGAAAAAGCAGCGGTAGGAGAGTTCACCTATTGGATAGACGGTAAAGCTGTGACTGGCGAGGTGCTTGAGAAAAAACAAGCTCGCGAGATTTATGAGCAAGAAAAAGCACAAGGCAGAGAAACCGCCTTAACAGAACAGGATGAGTATAAATCTTTTGATAGTGCCGTTTACCCGGTTTTGCCAAAGCAAGATGTCAAAATCCGATTAGTCTACATTCAAGCTGTCCATTCAGACCATGGCATTGGCAGTTATGTCTACCCACTTGAAGATGGTGGCGTCGATGAAGAAAAGTTGGCCTTTTGGAGCTACAACGAAGTGGTAACCGAAGCATTCAGCTTCAAGATGAATATAAGATCCTCTTACCCTATTGACGATGTCCGTCTTCCGAAACATCCGCAGGCAATTGTCACCTCAAACACGAATCAGGCATGGCATATATCCATGATGAATGGGCAGGCCGCACAAAACGAAGAAGACTCAAACCCAATCACAGCAAAGCAATCAATCACTAAACTCGATCAAGATATCGTGGTCTACTGGAGACATCAACAAGGCCTGCCAGGCTCGATTGATATGGTCACACACAAAGAACCCGGAAAAGACAAAGGAACCTTTATGATGACCATCACCCCGGGGGATGACTTAAGTAAAATCAACTTGGGGCGAGATTGGATCTTTGTACTGGACTACTCAGGCTCAATGCA